>JAKSOX010000082.1 GCA_024405335.1 Kiritimatiellia bacterium | reverse complement strand
AACATGACGATGGCGGATTTGCAGGCCGGCGAATATGCCGAAATCACGGGGTACGCATTGGGGAACGCCGCGTACCGCGCGAAGCTTTTGGCGTTGGGCGTCACGCGCGGCACGGGCGTCAAAATCGTGAACGTGGCGCCGCTGGGCGATCCTCTGGAAATCGCCGTGCGCGGATACCACCTGAGTCTTCGGCGGGACGAGGCGCGCATCGTGAAAGTGCGCGTGCTCACGAAAGAGGAAATCCGCGAGGGGGCGTTCGCGTGAAGACCATCGGCCTCATCGGCAACCCGAACTGCGGGAAGACGACCATTTTCAACGGACTCACCGGCTCGAACCAGCACATCGGCAACTGGCCGGGCGTGACGGTGGAGAAAAAGGAAGGCGTTTTCGAGCTGAACGGCGAACGCGCGAAGCTCGTGGACCTGCCGGGCGTCTATTCGCTCACCGCCGCCAGCGAAGACGAACGCGCGTCGCTCGAATACGTGCTCTCGCACGAGGCGGACGTGTACGTGAACGTGGTGGACGCCACGACCCTCGAACGCAATCTCTACCTCACGCTGCTCATGTGCGAGCTCGAAGTGCCGATGGTGGTGGCGGTGACGATGATGGACATCGCGCGCCAGCGGCGCACGGTCGTCGATCTCGAACACCTGTCCAAGCATCTGGGCGTGCCGGTCGTGGGCGTGAACGCCAACGACGCGCGCGACGTCGAAAAACTCCGCGCGCGGATCTCGGAGGCGCTGGCGGCGCCGAAGGTGCCGAAGGTGCCCGTCGAATTCCCGAACGAGCTCGAGCAGGAAATCGACATTCTGGCCTCCGCCAGCGTGAAAACGGCGGAGGCGTTCAAGGTGAGCCGCCGCTGGGTGGCGATGAAGGCCATCGAAGGCGACCCCTTCATCCGACAGGCGCTCGTGGACTGCCACGACATGGCGCCGGAGGTGATCGACGGCGCGGTGGCGCGTTGCACGGACGTGCTGGGCGATCCGCCGGACGTGGTGCTGGCGGACACGCGCTACGGCGTGATCGCCGGGCTCGTGCGCGACGTGGTGCGCGTGACGCAAAACAAGGTGTACCTCACCGAGAAGATCGACAAGGTGGTGATCAACCGTTTTCTCGGCATCCCGATTTTCCTGGGCGTGATGGCGATCGCCTTCTGGATCACGCAGACCGTGGGCGGCGCGCTGGTGGAAGTGGTGGACAAGGCGGGCGACGCGCTGTTCGTGGCGGGGTCGGCGCGGCTGCTCGCGTGGGCGCACTCGCCGGACTGGCTGGTGGCGATCCTGTCGAGCGGCGCGGGCACTGCTCTGAAGACGGTGGCGACGTTCCTGCCGCCCGTCGGCTTCATGTTCCTCTTCCTGGCGATGCTGGAGGATTCCGGCTACATGGCGCGCGCCGCGTTCGTGATGGACCGCTTCATGCGCTGGATCGGCCTGCCCGGCAAAAGCTTCGTGCCGATGCTCGTGGGTTTCGGCTGCACCGTGCCCGCCATCATGGCCACGCGCACGCTCGAATCGCGACGCGACCGCCTGCTCACCGTGTTCATGGCGCCCTTCATGAGCTGCGGGGCGAAGCTGCCCATCTGGGTGCTTTTCGCGGCGGCGTTCTTCCCGCGGTGCCAGGGGCGTTTCGTGTTCGCGATCTACCTTTCGGGCGTCGTGCTCGGCATCGCCACGGGATTGCTGCTGAAGCACACGCTTTTCCAGGGCGAACCAACGCATTTCATCATGGAGCTGCCGCCGTACCACGTGCCGCGCCCCAAGCACATTCTGCTGCACACGTGGGAACGGCTGCGGATGTTCGTCTGGCGGGCCGGCAAGTTCATCGTGCCGATGGTGCTCGTGCTCGGCACGCTGAACACGATCGGCGTGGACGGCTCCGTGGGCCACGCCGACACCGAAAACTCCGTGCTGTCCGTGGCGGGACGCGCGATCACGCCAGTGTTCGAGCCCATCGGCGTCGAGCGGGACAACTGGCCGGCCGCGGTGGCCGTGTTCACGGGGCTTTTCGCGAAAGAGTCCGTGATCGGAACGATGAAAGGACTTTACGGACAGGAGGCCGCGCGCGAAAACCCCGACGCGCCCGTGGACGACGCGGCCGCCCTGCGGCGGCACTTCCCCAAGGGCGAACGCCAGATGTTCGCGTATCTGCTTTTCATCCTGCTGTACGTGCCGTGCCTGGCGGCGACGGGCGTGGTGTTCCACGAAATCGGCACGTTTTACGGCACCGTGTTCGTGGTCTACCTCACGCTGCTGGGCTGGAGCGTCGCCACCGCGTACCACGCCGTGGCGGTGAGCGGCAGCTTCTTGTGGGGCGGCGTCGGCTGCGCGATTCTCGCTGGCATGTTCGGCGTCTTCCGGCTCTGGGGACGCAAACACCGCGTGGACCTGCCGTGACGGCGGCGCCCGCTCAGTACATCGGCTCGTATTCGCCCTTCTGCACTTTCTTCAGGCACTTGAACCCGGCGCGCTTGGCGCGGTAGTGCAAATCGGTCTTCGAACGGCCAAGACCCGGCGCGCAGATGACGCGGTAGATTTCCGCGCCGCAGTCGGGGCAGCGCACGAGTTTTTCGTCCTTGAGCGACTGCATGATTTCGAACCCGGGCGACTTGCACTTCCGGCAACCGCCCTTTTTCGCTTCGTATTGGTAAGTAGGCACGTCCGTTCCCTCCGTCACGGCTTGCGCGAAATCGTCCGGCGCAGCTTCACCTTGCCGGACACGTCCCTGCCCGCCATGGCGTCCGCTTCCGTGAATTCGCAGAACAGTATCTCCTGGTCGCCCGTGCGGTCGTGGTCGTAGGTGAGCACGATCGTGCCGTCCGGCTTCTGACAGGCGTCCGGATACGAAATGCCTTCGCGCTCGTCCAGCAACAGGCCGCCCTTCCAGGTTTCGCCGTCGTCGTCGCTCACGTACGCGCGCAGGTCCTTGCGGCCCACATCGCGGTCCAGAGGACCGTGCTTGACGAACAGCAGATTGCCGCTCGCGAGCCGGCGGAAGAACGTGCGCGACGACGTGTGCCTGAAACGCTGCGGTTCGCGCGGCGCCCACGTTTTGCCGCCGTCCGCGGAAACAGATTCGAGCAGCCCGCGTTTGGTGCGCGTGATGCACGTCCAGCGGCCGTCGGCGTGCTCCACGACCTGGTGTTCGTCGAACTTGCGGTCCGCCTCCGGCAGCGAAACGCCACCGGGAAGCTCCGCGTAGTCCACGCCGTTGGAGGTGGCGACGAAGCGCGAACTCGGATCCTGGAACCACTCCGCCACGGGCAGGAGCCAGCGGCCGTCCTTGAGCGCCGTGGGCTTGCACATCATCACGCCCGACGCGATCTGGACGGGCCGGAACGCGCCGCCCGCCGGCGCGTTTTCGGCGTCCAGCGTCAGCATCATCAGGCGGTCCACGTCCTCGCCGCCAAGGCGCGGATTGCCCTTGCCCTTCGCCGGCCGGCCGCCGTTCCACGCATTCCCAGCTTCCGAGTTGGCGCAGAAGCGCTCGCACCACGTCCAGCGCAGTTTGCCGTCCGGCGCGATCCACAGTTCCGGGTCGAACGCCCGGATCGGACCGTCCCCGTCGGGATCGACGACCAACACTTCCCGCCAGGTGTTCCCGTCGTCCGCGCTGGTGGCGAGCACGCAGTAGCACTGGTGGTTTTCTCCGGGCAGCGGACTCGCGTACCACGTGGCCCAGAGCCGCCCGTTCACGGGCGAACGCTCGATGGACGACACGAGCGAAATCCGGCGCGTCCCGGGCGCGTGCGCGGCGTCCGGCGCGAAGACGCCCCAGCCCGCGAAGCGGCGCCAGTCGTCCGTGCAGCGCCGCGTGTTGGGCCACCACTCGCCGAAGCGCACGTACCCTCGCGCCTCCTCGTGCGCGAACCGCAGAAGCCGCGCCGCCAGCGTCCCCGCCTCGGCACGCTCGGCCGCGGACCACTTCGCCTCGTCCTTGAGCATCAGCCGCTTGAGCATCGTGTAGTCCAGCGCCGCCGCGCCGGCCTTCACGTTGTAGAGCCGTTCGGGATCGGCTTTCACCGCTTCGAGCGCCTTGTTCCAGCGCAGGCGGCTGCGCACGAAGAATTCTTCGGGCACGCCGACGAGATCGACCTCTTCGTTGATGGAAAGCGGGCGCTTCGTCTTGCGGTAGAGGTCGCAGAGTTCCGCGCAGTCCTCCCGCACGTACGGCGCCGCCGCGCCGTAGTAGCCGTCGGTGAAATCCCGCATGAGCGCCTGCACGTCCGCCTCGGGATTCCACAGCAGCTTGGCGAGAATCCACGCCTTCATCTCGGCGAAGTGCCCGTGGTGGCCCTGGTAGGCGCCCTGCTCGAAAAGTTCCTTCACGTTGTTGTCGCGGAAGAACTTCACGTTGTCCTGCAGGACCTCCACGTTCGGGAAGCAGCACAGGTAGTGGTAGAAGTCCGTGACGTAGTCCCACACGTACAACTGGTCGGTCTGCCTGGCCCATCCCCGGACGTCCTCGCGGAACGAAACGTTCTCCTTGTACGTGCCGGTCGCGAGCGGGTTCGCGAAATCGCACTCGATCGTGCACAGGCACGGCACCACGTTCTTGCGCAACTTCGTGAGCTTCGGCGGCTTGCGCGTGTACTGGTAGGCGAGCGTTTCGACGATCGCGTCCGGGAACTCCTTCTCCACCCGCTCGGCGACGGCGTTCACGAACCGCACCATCGTGCCGGCGTGCGAACCCTCTTCGTCGTCCACCGCCTTGCACTTGGGGCACTCGCAGTAGTTGTACCAGTCGTTCTGGCTCACGCCGTAGAACTTCGCGCCGGGGTCCTTGCGGATGCGGCGGAGCACTTCCTCCGCGACGCGGTCGAGCACTTCGGGATTCGTGAGGCACAGCTGCGTGCGCTCCTTGATGCGCTTGCCCTTCACCAGCGAATACCACTCGGGGTGCGCGTCGAAATGCTTCGACGGCGGCAGCAGCACGTTGAACGTGTGGCAACTGCCGAGACCGCCGCCGAACCGGAACGAATCGCCGCCGAACTTGGCGTCCACGCCGCCGGACGCGACGTGGTTGAATCCGTTCACCTTGTTCCGCGCCGCGAATTCGCGGTGCGTGTTCACGTCGTACCAAAACGGCTGGCGCATCGCGAACGCGGGCTTCTGCGTTTCCCGGAACCCGTCCGGCACGCGCACCGCGTCCAGCCGCGGCGTCTTTTCGCACCAGCTCGAATACCACCGCACGCCCGCGAAGCGTTCGAGCGTTTCGTACGCGCCGTAGAGGCAGCCGCGCACGCGCGAACCGCGGATGACGTAGACGCCGTCGCGCGCTTCGAGCGTGAAACCGTCCTCGCCCAGTCCCTCGGCCGCGGCCGCCGTCTCGATCCGGATCGCCGCCCGCGCGCCGCCCAAGCCCACGGCCAACCGCGCGCCCGTCGTCTTTTCGAGGTAGACCGCGAGTTCCTCCGCCGCATGGCGCTGCGAAGGCGACGCGTCCGCGGGGATTTCGATGCGTCCGCAGGCGGGGTTGGCGCGGTCGGCGAGCGTCACGGACGACGTTTCTTCCGCCGCGGCGCGGAACGGCGGGCATCCCGCCGCGAACAGGACGAGCGCGGCGGCGGTTGCGGAGAATTTCTTCATGGTGCGGCCTTTCGATGTCACGCGAAACGCGCGAGGTGCTTTTCGAGGATTTTGGCGAGACGCGCTTCGAGCCAGGGCGTCACGCCCCAGAAGTCGCGCAGGTTCAGGTATTCGGAAACGACGCCCGACTGTCCCGGCTTCAGGCAGAACTCGGCCTTGAGCATCACGTTGCGCGCCGTCGCGTCCGGGGACACGAACTCGATCACCTGCGTCTTGAACCCGAGAATGCGCAGGATCATCGCGCGGAACGAATCGGTGAGCAGGTCGCACAGCCGCTCGCGCAGGATGCCGTGGCGCAGCAGCCCGGCGAACGCGCCGGCCTGCGGCGTGGCGGACGGCGAAACCGCCTTCTGCAGTTCGTGCTGGCAACACGGCGCGGAAAGGATCCAGCGCGCCTTCCATTCCACGGCCTTCGCGAGCGCTTCGTCCGTGGCCGTGTCGCATGCGTGCAGACTCACCACCATCGACACGTCCGGCGTTCCGCCGCCGAACGACGCCGCGTCGAACGCCGCCAGATCGGACTCCGCGAACAGGACCTTTTCGGCGACGTCGAGCTGCTCGGCCGTCTTGCGCGCGGCCGCGATCACGTCCGCCCGCCGGTCCACGCCCACGACGCGCACGTCCGGATAGCCCAGCGTCCGCGTGAGGTAGAAGTACAGCGCGAACGTGAGATACGCCTTGCCGCAGCCGCAGTCCACCACGGTGAACGGCGCGGCGTTGGCCGGCGCCGGCGGCACCACGTCCTTCACGACTTTCAGGAACTCGTTCACCTGGTCGTATTTGCCGCGCATGGACGCGCGGATCTTGCCCTCGCCGTCCGCCAGGCCGATCGCGCGCAAAAGCGCCGCCGCGTCGAAGCCGGCGAGCGGCAGGTTCTTGACGCGGTCGTTGCCCTGCACCGACACCTGCCTGTCCATCGCCGCGGAACGGCTCGCGAGCACGTGGCCCTTTTTGGTGACGCGCACGTGCAGATCGCCGGACGCCGTCAGCAGATGGAGCTCGCGCGCGCCCTTCTGCGCGATGATCTCCTCGAGGCCTTCCGCCGCGCCGTTGGCGTCGAAGTTCTTCACCTGCACCCGGCCCTCGTCCGTCATCTCGGCCTGGTATTTCTTCACGCCGCCGATCAGCACGGGACGGAGCGCGATCTTGAACGACTTCCCGTTGCGGCGGACGCTTTGGACGAGTTTCATGAACCCGTCGGAGAAAACGCCTTTGCGGATTTCCTCCTGGAGCTTTTCTTCGAGTTCGAACTTTTCCATGGCGTTTTCCGGCGTCAGAAGAACCACTTGGCGCACGCAAGCAGGCCCTGCTTCCAGGGCACGCGGTGCGAAACGCCCGTTTTGCCGGCGAACTCGGAAAGATGCGCCACGTACCACTCGTAGTTGCGCACGAGCGCGTCCTTGTTGGAGAAGCGCGGACGGAAATCGAGCAGCTTGCCGGCCTTTTCCACGGAAACGAAGCTGTCGGTGGAGGCCGTTTCGTACACCCAGGGGTACAGCGGCGAAAGCTTGAGCGCTTCGAGAATGCGCAGGATGAACACGATCGGCGCCACGGGGAGCCCGTGGATCTTCTTGCCGTGCCCCGCCTTGTCCAACACCGCCTGGTAGTCCTCCTTCATGGTGGTGAAGTCGGTGGCGCCCATGTTGAACTCGCCGTTCACCTTGTCGTCGGGGTAGGTCATCGCGTTCCAGATGCCGTCGCAGAGGTCTTCCACGTCCATGAGCTGGTAGCGGTTGTTCCCGCTGCCGATCATCGGAAACCCGTGGCCCGTGTAGGCCCAGTCGTAGAAGAGCGCGAACACGCCCAGCCGCTCCGGGCCGATGAAGCTCTTGGGACGGATCACGCACACGACCTGTCCGTCCTTTTCGCGCGCCGCGCGGCAGACGGCTTCGGCCTCGATCTTCGCGTGGCCGTAGGGCCCCACGCCGATCATCGGGTCCGTCTCGTAGATCGGGTGGTGCTTCGGCACGCCGTACACGGCCGTGGACGAAATCTGCACGACGCGCTTGACGCCGAACTTCTTCGCGGACGCGAGCACGTTCTTGATGCCGTCCACCTCCGTGGTGCGGATGTCCTCGGGCGAATAGAGCGGCAACGCCGCCGCCGTGTTCACCACCGCGTCGCACCCTTCCACGCACTTGTCCACGGCCGCGGCGTCGCGCACGTCGCCGAGCGTGAATTCGAGCCACGGCTCGTTCTTTTCGGGGTAGTCGAATGCCGCGATGTCGAGCACGCGGATTTTCGCCACGCCCTTCTCCCGCAGCTTGCGGATCAGGTTGATGCCCAGAAAACCGCTTCCACCCGTCACCA
>JAKSOX010000081.1 GCA_024405335.1 Kiritimatiellia bacterium | reverse complement strand
TGGACTGCAGCACGTCGATCGCCGGATAGTGGTTGATCTGCGCGAGCTTGCGGGAAAGGATGATGTGGCCGTCGAGAATGGAGCGCGTTTCGTCGGCGATCGGCTCGGTCATGTCGTCGCCTTCCACGAGCACGGTGTAGAGCGCCGTGATCGACCCCTTGGCGGAATTGCCCGCGCGTTCCATCAGTTTCGGCAGTTCCGAAAACACGCTCGGCGGGAAGCCGCGGCGCGTCGGCGGTTCGCCGGCGGCGAGGCCGATTTCGCGCTGGGCGCGGCCGAAGCGCGTGACGGAATCCATCATCAGCAGCACCTTCTTGCCCTTGTCGCGGAAGAACTCCGCGATGGACGTCGCCACGTAGGCGGCCTTGAGACGCTCCATCGAGCTGCGGTCGGACGTGGCGCACACCACCACCGCGCGCTTGAGGCCCTCTTCGCCCAGGTCCTTCTCGATGAACTCGCGCACCTCGCGGCCGCGTTCGCCGATGAGCGCCAGCACGGAAACCTCCGCTTCCGTGTTGCGGATGATCGACGCGAGCAGCGTCGACTTGCCGCCGCCGGCCGCCGCGAAAATGCCCATGCGCTGCCCTTCGCCGCAGGTGAGCATGCCGTCGAGGCAGCGCACGCCCAGCGAAATCGGCTTGCTGATGATTTTGCGCTCGAGCGGACTCGGCGGGTCGGCGAACACGGGGTAGTAGGCCTCGGGACGGATCGGCCCCTTCTTGTCCACGTCGATGGGGCGTCCCAGGCCGTCCACCACGTGGCCGAGCAGCGAATCGCCCACTGGCACCATGTGCACGCGCCGCGTCGGAATCACTTCCGTCTGCGCGGAAATGCCGGTCATCTGCCCGAGCGCGGTCAGAAGCGCCGCGTCTTTCGTGAAACCGACCACCTCCGCCTGGACTTCGAAATTCTCCCAGGGGTTGCGCAGAATGCACACCTCGCCCACCTTGACGCCCGGAACGGCCGCCTTGATGATCGTGCCTACCACCTGGATGACGCGCCCCTTGACTTCGATGGGCTGCGCGTCCTCCACGGCGCGGTCGAGCACTTGCGTGATGTAGTCGAACGACGTGTCCACGGCAATCAACCTTCTTTGCTGAAGTTCTTCTTGATCGATTTTTCGATGGCCGCGAGCTGCGCGTCGATCGACGCCTCCACGAGACCGGCCTCGGTTTCGACCACGCATGCCGTGTTGGCCAGATGCGGATCTTCCGCCACGTCCGCGTACGACAGGGACGGGAAGTCGGCAAGAATCGCCTGCAACCGCTCCTTCACCGCGGGAACCATGTCCGTGGACACCTTGATCGTGATCTGGCGCTGGTTGCGCACCACGGCCTGCATCGCCTTGCGGACGATCTGGACCACCAACTCCTTGTCTCCGATTTCGGCGACGCATTTCTTGAGCGCCTTGAGCACGATTTCGGAAACGCGCGTCTCGATCGATTCCATGTAGCGCACGGATTCGTCGATCAAATCGAGCTTCTGCATGAGAATCTCGGCCTTGCCTTCGGCGATGCCGTCGTCGTAGCCCTTTTTCTTCTCTTCTTCGTAGGCGGCCTGCGCGTCGGCGCGGATTTTGGCGGCGTCCGTCTCCGCGGCGGCGACGATCTCGTCGGCCTGGGCGAGCACGCCGGCCTCTTCCGCCGTCACGACGGCCGCCTCGGTGGAAACCTCGAAGGTGTTTTTCTTCAGGAGCAGCATAATTCGTACGCCTCCGGAAATTTGAGTTGCAAAAGTTTCATGACGAACGCCGCGTTGTCCTTCGTGGCGGTGCCGTTCGCCGTCCATTTCGAAAAATACGCCTGGTAGCGGAACACGGCGGGATACGCGCCGGCGTACTTCGCCTTGAGTTCGCGGACCTGCGCGCCGTCGACGATTTTCTTCCAGCCGTCGGCGTTCGCGAGCGCCTCGATCCAAAGATCGATTTCCCGCTGCACTGCGGACGGCAGGTATTCGAGGCGGCGGAGGTCGTTTTTCGGGTACACGACGAACTCGCCCGTGGCGAGGAACTTGTCCCGCACTTTGCCCCAAATCGGGCTGTTGATCAGTTCTCTGGCGTCTTTCAGTTCCATGTCAGCCCACCCATGAACGGGCCTTGCCCTTGGAGGCCGCCACGTAGCGCGCCCACCGTTTTTCCGCCTCGCGGCGTTTGCCGAGTTCGTGGAGCGCGCGCGTTTCGAGCAGCGCCTCCGCGCGTTCGAGCTCGCGCGGGAACCGCGCGCCGCGCACGACGGACAGCGCGGCCTCGGGCTCGCGGTCGGCCAGCATCTGCTCCGCCAGCGCCGCCGCCGAAACGCCGTCGCGCGGATCGTCCTCCACGAGCGCCTCGCAGATGACGCGTGCGCGCGCGTTCTGCCCGTGGCGCGCGAAGAGCCACGCCACCGTCAACAAAAACTGTCTGTCGTCGCCGTCCATCGCTTCTTCTTCCCGAAACGCGAATCACTCCTTGGGCGGCATGTCCTTGAAGATCGTCACGGCGATCTTCTCGTACGCCAGCCCCTCGATCGCGTTCTTCACGACGCTCTTCACCTGCGGCACCACGTCCGTCAAATCCGCGTCCCAACGGGAACGGATCGCCACGGCCGCGCTGGAGGGCATCGCGTTCTTGGCGAACGGATCGTTCTCCGGCAGCACCACGTGGACGCGCGCGTCCACCACGCCGTCGATCATCGAAATCGTGCTCGACAGGTCCTGCGCCGTCGCGTCCATGAAGCGAATGCGCTCCTCGGACGGCGATGACACCATGCCGGACTTCTTGAACACTTCGCCCACGCCGTTGAACTTGCGGCGCGGCAGGCCGCGCTGTTCGCACAGGTTCACCGCGGCGGCGAAATGGGATTGGGCGATGGAAAGGTTCCACGTGCCTTCGTCGCCGGGCGACTTCTGGCAGGCGATGCCGTTGTCCATCAGCGCGGCCATCACGCCGTTGGCCTGGCTCTCGGCCAGGTTCGAAAAGAGCTGCACCTGCTTTTCGCACCCGGCGAGCAGCGCCGCCAGCCCCGCGATCGTCAAAATCTTCTTCATCGCAACCTCCTTAACCGTTCTTCACCAGCGTGGAAACGGCATCGCTCGCCTTCTTGGCGATGTTCGTCACGACTTCCTGCTGGAAAGAAAGATTGGCGACTTCGTACTGGAGCTCCGTCATGACGGCCGCCGAAGCGCCCTTGACGTGCGCCATCTCCGTGAGCGCCTTGATCCGGTGCAGCAACCCCTGGTGGTTGTCCTGCGCCATGCGGAACGTTTCCGCCACCTGCTGGGCGAACGGAATGTCCGTCGCGGGCGCCGTCTGCATGGCGTCCTGGAACTGCGCCACCGCCGCGGGGTCCGCGACCTGCTGCACCTCCTGAAGCCGCTGCATTTCCATCTGCTGCTCCAGCGCCGCGTTCGCGCCAGTCGCGCGAATTGCCTCAATCATCGCCGCTTCCGTCATCTCTTTTCTCCGATTCGGGTCTTGGGAACGTTCAATCCGCAACCCGCCACGTTCAACTTTCCAAAAGCCCGCGCGCCAGCTGCGCCGCCGCGGGATCGGCGGACTGTTCCGCCGCCTGCTGCAACGTCTCGCGCGCCTCGATTTCGCGCTTCATCCGCATGAGCGCCATGCCCTTGAACGCCAAGAGCATCGGATTGCCGGGAAACCGGGGCAACGCCTCCGAATCCACGAAATCCACGCACGCCGCGAACTTCTGCGCGCTGATCAGCGCGATCGCCTTGCCGACCGACACCTCGGGCGCATCCGGGCGAAACCGCTCCAGCACGGCGAAGAGCTTCGCCGCGGATTGGAAACGGTTCCGTCCGGTCGCCATCAATGCGACGTTCAGGAGAAGCCGCGCTTCTTCCGCCGTCAGGTCGAACATCGCGAGGAGCTTACCGGAAGTTCGAGGCGATCGAGCTGAGCGCGTCCGCCATGTTCTTCTGGATGTTCGTCATCGTCGTGAGCGCGAGGTTCCAGCTCTGCAGATCGTACTGGAGCTGCTGGAGGTTCGCCTGCACGTCCGGGTGTTCGCGGTAGTTGTCAAGGGATTCCTTGAGACGGTTTTCCATCGTCTGCGCGGCGTTGATGAGCGCCGTGTACACCGCGTCGACGTGGATTTGGGTGGGCGCGCTTGAGGCGACACGCGCAAGGTCTTCACTCTTGTAGACTTTGTCAGTCGTCCCAACCTTCGCATCCGCATTCATAATGTCCATTTTCTGTACTCCTTGTTTTTGTTTTCCGATGTTCGGCCACGCGGCCGATTGCATTGAAATCATTCCTTGATCTGGAGCCGGAGAAGCTTGCGTGCCACGACGATCGCCTCGTCGAGGCCCTCGCATTTCGCGAATTCGCCCGGCGGCAAACCCGTCCGCAGCGCGTCCTTCAAACGCCCCTGCAGCGCCACCAGCACGGCGTCGTGCTTCTCCAGCGCGGCCGCCTTCTCCGGCCCCGCCAGCTCCTTTTCTATCTCCAACAGCTCCATGAACTCCAATCTCCAAACGCTCTCACGGTATCCACGCGAACAGGACGTCCTCGTCCTGCAACAGCACCGAGTCCGCGCTGATTTCCACGATTTCGGCGCCGCCGAGCTGCGCGCCGTAGACGCACCGCATTCCGTTCGCCAGCACCACGCACGGATACGGCGCCGTCAAAATGCCGGCGACGACCGGATAATTGCGCGGCGACTTGCCGCGCGGCAATCCGACGAACGTCCCGTTCGGCGCCTTCACCTCCTTGAGTTCGCGCTCTTCCTCCGCCGACTGCGCCGCCGCCAGTTTCGCCGTCAACTTCCCGATCATCTCCGCCTTCTCGGCCTGGACTTTGGCCACCGCGTTCGACGCCGCTGCGTTCGACGCAGCCACGGCCACCGCCACCGCGTTCGAAGCCGCCATGGCCGCTTCGGCAACTGCATTCGACGCCGCCACGGCGGCCGCCACCACCGCGTTTGAAGCCGCCTGCAACTGCAACGAAAATTCGACTTCGCTCTGCGGAAGCGTTTTCGCCGCAGGCGGTCCGCCAGCCGATTTGCCGTTCGCGGCGGCGAAACCTTCCCGCAACTGAAGCGACGGCTTCTTGGTCGTCAACGCGACTGGCGCCACCTTGTCCTTCAAAGGTTTCACCATTGCGTCGCCGGTCTTTACGCCCGTGGACACGATTTTGGCGATGGCCGGCACGTCGGCGCTCAACCCGCGGATCAAACGGGACAAATCGGCCGTCGTGGGCGCGAAGCCGCGCAACTCCACCACGCGGTTGGTCGCGGCAGCGACTTTGACGCGCCCCTCCGTCAACAGGAACAGCAACGCGTCGGCGGCGTCCCTGAGCGATTCGTCGTCCGTCAAATCCAACTGGCACTGGCGGTCCGTCGCCAGCGCCAACGCGCGCACGGCCATGCGCTCGGTGCGCAGTTTCAAGTTGCCGGAAAGCAACGGACGCCCGTCTTTCCGGTCGAGCTTGAGTCCGTTCTGCTGGGCGACGTCGCCCAGCGTCAGTTTCTTTTCCTCGCGCGCCTGGGCGACGGCGTCCTTCTTGCCGACGGACAATTTCGAACGCAACGAGCCGACGCGGTCCGCCCACGGATCCACCAGCGCGGCTTTGTCGGAAACCTTCAGGGCGTACGGCCGCGCGTGCGGCCAGAACCACAACGCCGCCAACACGACCGCCAGCGCCAGAACTGGCAGCAGCAGAAAGACGCCAAACAGGCATCCGTGTCCGGACTTTTCCTCCCCTCCGTCGGCGGCGGTTTCCGCCGCCGCGCCTTCCGCAGGCGCTTCTTCGGCGGGTTTCTCCGCTTCGGCCGGCTTTTCCGCCTCGGCGGGCGCGGATTCTTCGGGCTTCTTTTCCGCCTCGGCGGCGGGCGCGGGACGCGTCAGCGGCTCCCAGGCGCCTTCGGCCGGGCCGATTGCGATTTCCGTCGTGCCGAACGCCTGGATTTCGAAGGGGTGCAGCGTCTTCGCGTCGCCGTCCGGCAGGATCAGCGTCACGGCAGAATCCGTCACGTCCAACTCGAACGCCACGCCCGGCAAAGACGCGTCCGCGACCACTATGTCGCAGGAGTCGGCGGAGCCGACCTTGACGCGCGTGCCGGGGACGAGCGCGATTTCCGCGCCCTTCATCGGTCCTTCGACGATCTTGAGAAGATAGCTCATGTTCTCTCCAACCCCTTACAGTTTCAGGCGGCCAAGCGGCTGAATGTTGATTTCCGGACTCAACTCCTGGAACGAAAGCACGGGGAGTTCGTAGTAGTCCTTGTCGATCATCTTGCGGAAGTAGCGGCGGATGTCCACCGACACCACGATCACCGGCTTCTGCTGGATCTTCGACAAATCGCCGACGGTCTTCTTGACCGTCGCGAGAATCGCGCGCACCGTCTGCGGATCCATCGCCAAGTAGCTGCCGCCCGAAGTCTGGCGCACGGATTTGCGGATCTTTTCCTCCAGCGACGGATCGAGCAGATACGCCGCGATGAGGTTCTGCCCGCCGGAGAACTTGTAGGAAATGTAGCGCGACAGCGACGAGCGCACGTACTCCACGAGCAGCACCGCGTCCTTTTCCTTCTGGCCCCACTCGATGAGCGTCTGCATGATGCGCTTGAGGTCGCGCACGCAGATGCCTTCCTGCACCAGGCGCTGCAGCACGTCCGTGATCTTCTGGATCGGCAGCACGCGCTGGACTTCGCGCACGAGTTCGCCCGCCTCCTTCTCCATGTGGTCGAGCAGCAACCGAGTTTCCTGGATGGAAAGGAATTCGTTGGCGTAGCGGCGCAACACGCCGGAAAGGTGGTAGGTGAGCACGCCGTTGAGGTCGAGGTAGCGGATGCCGCCGTCTTCGAGGCGCTGCTTCTGGTCCTCCTTCACCCAGCACGTCTGGTAGCCCGTGATGAACGGCTTGCCCGGCTCGAACGCGATGCCCGTGGCTTCGAGGTTCTCCGGCGTCTCGAGCGCGAACACGTAACCCGCGCGGAGCGCGCCTTCGGAAACGGGCACTTCGTTGACGAGCAGCCGGTACTTGCCTTCGTGCAGGGACGAATTGAGCGACAGGTTGATGCCCGGGAACGGCACGCCCAAATCGTGGTACAGCGCGCGCCGGATGTCCATGATCTTGTCGTTGAGGTCCTCGTAGGTGAGCGCCGTGCGGATTTCCGCGTCGATGTCCACCATGAGCGGCGTGACCATCGCGAAATCGTCGCCGTCCTTTTTCTTCTTCTTCGGCTTCTGGCCGGGCTCCGTGCTCGGCGCCGCCGCCGCGAGCGGATCCTCGCCCTTCTCGGCCGCCTCGGCCGCGCGCTTCGCCTTTTTCTTGAGCGACCAGCCCACCGCCGCGACGGCCGCCGCGAGACCCCAGAGCTGGATCTTCGGGAAGCCAGGAATGAGGCCGATCAGCGTCACCATCGCCGCGCCCAGCAGCAGGGACTTCGGCTGCGCGAAGATCTGGTTGATGATGTCCTGGCCGAGCGGACGCGCCTTGTCGTCGCCCACGCGCGTCACGATCACGCCGGAGGTGATGGAGATCAGCAGCGCCGGAATCTGCGAAACGAGGCCGTCGCCGATCGTCAACACGCCGAAACGCTTCACGCACCAGCCCACGTCCTTGTTGAACATCAGCATGCCGATCAGGATGCCGCCCACGATGTTGATCGCCGTGATGATGAGGCCGGCGATCGAGTCGCCCTTCACGAACTTCATCGCGCCGTCCATGGCGCCGTACAGCTGGGATTCCTGCGCGAGTTCGGCGCGGCGGGCCTTGGCCGTTTCCTGGTCGATGGCGCCGGCGCGCATGTCGGCGTCGATGGACATCTGCTTGCCGGGCATGGCGTCCAGCGTGAAGCGCGCCGCCACTTCGGAAACGCGCTCCGCGCCCTTCGCGATCACCACGAACTGCACGATCGTGATGATCAGGAAGATCACCGCGCCCACCACGAAGTTGCCG
>JAKSOX010000080.1 GCA_024405335.1 Kiritimatiellia bacterium | reverse complement strand
TGATGGCGAAGAGTTCCGCGAAGCGGGCGTTCACCACCACGTCGAGCGCCCGTTTGGAAACGGAGTCCGGTCCTGTGGCGGCGATGGATTTGGCAAGTTCGATGCGTCCTGTCGCGCGGTCCTTCGAGAGAATGGCCGACGCGCGTTTTTTGAGTTCTTCCGCCTGCGAAAGCGACATGCCGAAAGCGATTTGGACGTCGTTGGTGGCGTGGTCCCCGCCGACGGGCACCACGCCCGCGAGCACGAGTTTCCCGTCCGACCAAACCGTGAACGGCGTGCAACCGCCGCCCAGGTCGATCACCAGCGCGCCTGCTGCGCGGTCTGCCGCCCGCAATACGGCGGCGGCGGCGCATGAGCCGGCGAAAAAAGTGTCGCTCACGGCGAGTTTGGCGTTCGCCGCCGCGGAACGCTGGTCGTCCAGACGGGATTTCGGGCCGTGGATGAGCAAAGTGTTCAGCTTGAGCAGATCTCCCGTGAGCCCCACCGGGTTGTCGATCCCGCCGACGTTGTCCAGTTCGTATCCCTGTTCTGTCGCGTCCAGCAGCACGCGCGACGCGGGATCGTCGTGGAGGGAGTTGTTGTAGATGGCCGCCACGTCTTCTTCCGTGACTTTGCGCGTCTTCGCGTCTGTCTGCCACGTGGTCGTGACGCGCTGGGTGGCGATTTGCGGACCGGAAACGACGAGCGCGGTTTCGGCCACGTTGTATCCGCCTTCCTTTTCGATGCGCTTGAGAACCGAAGCGATGGAGTAGCCGGCTTGGGTGACGTCGGTGATTTGGCCTTGGCGCACGCCAATTGACGGTATTTCCGCCACGGCGGCCACGCGGATGCGGTCGGCGGACAATGGCTCGCCCACCACGAGAACCGTGCGCGATGTGCCTATTTCCAATGCGGCAACGGGGTCGTTGATGTTCATCCTGGTCCTTTCAGTTCTCGGCGGCAAGGGGGTCGGTCGCGTAAACGCGCCCGGGGGTGCCGTAGTCGGTGGCGTTCCAGAGTTTCGCTCCTTCGGCGACTTTGGAATTGATGGCGCTGTTCAAACGGGTCAATTGCCGCCGCAGGGATTCGCGGGCGGCGGCCGAATCTTCGCCCATGTCGGCCCATGCCAGCTTCACGCGGGCGGCGTTGTCGAGCGTCGTGACGAGGAAATCCTTTCCCGAAGCGTCGACGTCCTGAATCTTCATCTGGTCAAACGCTTCGGCCGACGCTTCTTCCGCGAGGTGCAATGCCGCCATCGCGAGACCCGACAATTTGGTTCCGTATTTGGGCGGCTTGACGTCGGGAACGCGGATGAGCGGCAACAGCG
The DNA here is from genome assembly GCA_024405335.1 of Kiritimatiellia bacterium. Taxonomy (GTDB): domain Bacteria; phylum Verrucomicrobiota; class Kiritimatiellia; order RFP12; family UBA1067; genus UBA1731. The sequence goes on along the minus strand of JAKSOX010000080.1, from coordinate 6,726 downwards.
CCGTTTTTTGCGCTGGATAATAGAACACGACGCCTTCGGAATCCACGCAGGACGTCGTCACTCCCTGCGATTTCGCGCCGGCGACGCGCGCGACGGGAGTGCGTTCGAACACGTCGACGTGCACGAAGTTGGGCGACTTGCGCGTGATGCGCACGTCGCGCACGGTCGCCATGTCTTTGAGAAGACGGGCGCGGAGTTCGTCGTACGGCATTTCCGCAGTGTTGGCGCCGTTCGTGAGCCCGAAGTGGTTGATCACGAGCCTGGCGCCGATGAGTTTTCCCGCCGCTATGGACACTTGGGTGCTCTGGTCGGTGATGCGCGCCTGCTCGGCGCAGATGGCAGACAAATACGAAAGCAGCGAGAAAACGCCGTAGCAGACGGCTCCGACAACCACCACGGCGAGGATGCCGAGGCAGGCGTAAAGCGGACGCTGGTCTTTTTTCACCGCATGTTCGAGACGTGAATTCTTTCTTGCCACGATGGGGAGTCCTTGTCGTCAGTCGCACGCCGCGGACGCGAGAATTTCGTCGCACAGCGCGGGAAAGTCCAGGCCGGTTTTCGCGGCCGCCTTGGGAACGAGCGAATGCGCCGTCATGCCGGGCACGGTGTTCAGTTCCAGCACGAACATTTCGCCCGCGTCGGTCACGCGGAAATCGACGCGCGTGACGCCGCGGCAGCCGCATGCGTCGTAGGCCGCCACCGCGAGGCGCTGCATCTCGGGCAGGAACGCGTCGTCCGGAAACGGGTAGGTCGTTTCGTCGGAAAGGTATTTTTCCTTGTAGCCGTACCAGCCGCCTGGCGCGCAGATTTCCACCACGGGGAACGCTTTGCCGTTCAGCACGGCCACCGTCATCTCGCGGCCGGGCACGTACGCTTCGACGAGCGCCTCGCGCCCGTCCACCTTGAGCGCCTCCGCGAGCGCGGCGCGGAAGGACGCTTCGTCCGTCGCCTTGGAAATGCCCACGCTCGACCCGTCGCGCGGCGGCTTCACGACGCATGGGAACGGCAGCGGCGCGGGCGCGGCGGGATCCGCCACGACGGCCCACGCCGCGGTGGGCACGCCGGCCTTTTCGAGCGCCTTCTTCGTTTCGATTTTGTCCATGGCGAGTTTGGACGCCGCGGCGCCGGGGCCCGTGTAGGGGATGCCGCGCGCGTTCAGCGCCGCCTGCACGCCGCCGTTTTCGCCGTAGCCGCCGTGGAGGGCGAGAAAAGCCGCGTCGCACGCGGGCACGGCGTCGACGGAGTCGGCGTCCAGCCGGACGGGGACGACTTCGTATTTGCCGAGCGCTTCCAGCGCCTTCACGACGTTGGCGCCGCTTTGGAGCGAGACGGCCCGCTCGTTCGAGGTGCCGCCCATCAACACGCAAACCTTCTTCATTTCCGTTACGCTTCTTTCACGATCGTGGAACACGCCTTGAGGATGCCCGCGACGTTGGCGAGGTCGGCGGGGACGATCATCGCGTTGTTCGTCTTCGCCAGGTTGCCGAACTGCTGGAGGTAGTTCTGCGCGAGCTGCATGTTCACGGACGAAATGCCGCCGGGCTCGTTCAGCGCCGCGGCGACCTTGCGGATGCCTTCGGCCTGCGCTTCGGCGACCAGCGTGATTTCGCGGGCCTTGCCTTCGGCTTCGTTGATCCGGCGCGCGCGTTCGCCTTCCGAAAGCGCGATCGCCTGCTGGCGCTCGCCTTCCGCGCGGTTGATCTTCGACTGGCGCTCGCCCTCGGACTCGGCGATCATCGCGCGCTTCTCGCGCTCGGCGCGCATCTGCTTCTCCATCGCGTCGCGGATGGACTGCGGCGGCGTGATGTTCTTGATCTCGTAGCGCGTCACCTTGATGCCCCACGGGTCGCTCGCCTTGTCGACCGCGTTGACGATCGCCGCGTTGATGTTCGTGCGCTCCTCGAAGCTGCGGTCGAGGTCGAGCTTGCCCATTTCCGAGCGCATCGTGGTCTGCGCGAGCTGCGTCGTCGCGAAGAGGTAGTTGCCGATGCCGTACGAGGCCTTGGCCGGATCCATCACCTGCATGTACAGGATGCCGTCCACGGAAACCATGATGTTGTCCTTCGTGATGCATTCCTGCGGCGGCACGTCGATCGCCTGCTCCTTGAGCGTGTGCTTGTAGGCGACGTTGTCGAAGAAGGGGATGAGGATGTGGAAGCCGGCCTCCAGCGTGCAGCGGTATTTGCCGAGGCGTTCCACGATGTACGCCGTCTTCTGCGGCACGATGATGGCCGTCTTGAGAATGGCCACCACCACGATGAACGCGACGATGCCGAGAAACACGAGCGGAGCCGAAACGGCGCCGAAAAACGCAAATGCAAACGTTGACATGACGTTGTTCCTTTCCTATATGGAGTTTTGTTGAAACATGCATCATTATAGCACACGCGCACGCGATTTGCCAGCGCGTAATTGCCGCTTGACCTCCGTCGTCCGAATGGGGTACAATGTCGCCCGTTGCTTCAGTGGAAGCACTGGCATGTTGTGCATTTTGGGGCGTGGCGGCGATCGGGCCGCAAACGAAAGGGAACGAACGTGAGAAGCGTGTTGTTGGCGGGATGCGTGGCGGTTGCGCTTTCGGCGCTGGCGAAGACGAAGTCGTGCGACATCCGCGAGTTCGGGGCGCGCGAGGACGCGACGCCCGCGGAAAACGCGAAGGCGATCCAGAAGGCGATCGACGCGGCGCATGGCGGCCGAGTGGTGGTGCCGAAGGGCACGTGGGTTTCCGGCACGATCTGGCTCAAGAGCCAGGTGGAACTTCATCTCGAAGAGGGCGCCGTGCTGAAGGCGAGCCCGAACTTCGCGGATTACAACGCGGAGGACGCGTATCCCGAAAACTACGGGTGCAAGGACGAATACTGGCGCGGCCTCCACTTCATCATCTGCCGCGGCCAGGAGTACGTGGCGATCACCGGCGAAGGCGAGATCGACGGCAACGGCGACGCCTTTTTCGACGACGCGCCGAAACCGTACTACGACTGGATGAAGCCGGACGCGGAATGCTGGTGGAACGGCATCCGCTGGGCCAAGGACAAGAAGAACCTGCGCCCCGGCCAGCTGATCGTGTTCGTGAAAACGACTGGCATCACCGTGCGGGGCGTCACCGTCCGCAATTCCCCGTGCTGGTCGCTGTTCTTCCACGGGTGCAAAAACGTCGAAGTGTTCGACTACGTCGTCCGCAACGGCATGAACGACGGCAACACCGACGGCGTGGACGTCGACTGCTGCCAGAACGTGACCATGCGCAATCTCGACGTCGACACCGGCGACGACGCGATCGCGATTCGCGCTTCCGGTTCGCGTCTCGGTCCGGACGCCCGGGCCGTGTGCGAAAACGTCCGCATCTCCAAGGCCAAGCTCCGTTCCACCTCCAGCGTGTTCCGTCTCGGCGTCGGGCAGGGCGAAATCCGCGACGTGGTGGTGGAGGACGTCGTTTCCGACCGCGGCGGCATGGCGATTAACATGAACACGCTCTACGGTCCGGCCGCGAAGAACGGCGTGGACATGAGCGACGTCACGTTCCGCAACTGCGTTTTCGGCAACTGCCGCGCCGCCTACGCGCTCGTGACGGACGGCGAAGCGCTCAAGTACGGCATCCGCAACGTTCTCTTCGACGGCGTCCGCTTCACGGGGCCGGACGGCAAGCCGCAGACGCGCCACTACCGGAAGGCGGGCGCGAAGCCGATCGAAAACTTCGTGGTCGTGGATCCAGAAATCAAGGAAGCCGTCGAAGCGGACATGAAGAAGCCGGTGCGTCCGCCGGAGGCGAACGGCGGCGCGTTCTGGAACGGGCACGCCGAATGGTTCATGTATCCGCCCGCGTTCGACTTCAAGCCCGTGAAGGGCGCGGCGAAATACCGCTTCCGCTTCGTGCTGGACGGCCACGAGGAACTCGTCTGGGAAACGGCGAACCCCACGGACTGCCTCGCGCCCACTTGGGACAAAATCCCCGAACGCGGTTTTGTCACCGTGTTCGCGTTCGGCGTCGACGCGCAGGGCGAGGTGTGCGGACTCGCGGGCGAGCGCACGTTCTTCAAAACCGCGCGCTACAAGCCGGGATCCTACCCGCCCGCGCCGCGCTCCTACGCGAAGGCCGCCGCGATGACGTTCGACTACCTCTTCGACTTCCCGAACGTGAAGCATTTCCTCGCGACGGGCAAGCCCGATCCCGCGTACAAGCTCAACTGCTATCCGTCGAAGATGCACGCGTCGCTCATCCGCGCGATGGTCGCCTGCTCGAAGCGCAATCCCGCGCGCAAGGCGGACGCGCTGAAAGTCGCGCGCGCGGCTGCGGACTACCTGCTCGCCGCCGCCGAGCCGGCGGACGCGCCGCTGGCGCACTTCACGCAGACGTACGAAGGCGGCGACTTGGCGAGCGGCGCGTTCGCGGGACAGCACATGCTCCTGTATCCCGAAGCTGCGGCGAGCGCGTTCCTGCTGCTGCACGACGCCACGCAGGAGAAGAAGTACCTCGACGCCGCGCTCGCAATCGCCGAAACGTATCTGAAGCTCCAGGGCGAAGACGGCACGTGGTATCTCAAAATGTACGCGAAGGACGGCGCGCCCGTCGCCAAGAACCGCCTGTTCCCGATTTCCCTGTGTTCGTTTTTCGAGAACCTCCACGGGCGGACCAAGGACGCGCGCTACCGCGCGGCGGCGGACCGCGCGTTCGCGTTCGTGGAAAAGGGTCCGCTTTCGGACTGGAACTGGGAAGGCCAGTTCGAGGACGTGAAACCAACGGACAAGTACGTGAACCTCACGAAGCACCCGGCGTGTTCGACGGCCATGTATCTGCTCAGGCGGTTTCCCGGCGACGCCGGGCGCCTCGCCCAGGCGCGCGAACTGCTGCGCTGGAGCGAGGACCAGTTCGTGGCGTGGGAGCCGGCGTGCCGCAAGGACGGCACCGGTTTCCGCATGACGGGGCGGCGGCCGGGGCATTTCAACGGCGGCGGCTGGGACTGGGGCTACGCCAAATGGCTGTATCCTTCCGTGATGGAGCAGTACCACTGCTACGTGCCGATCGACGCGTCGGCGGCGAAGATGATCCGCACCTACCTCGCGCTTTACCGGGCCACGGGCAGCAAACTCGACCTCGCGAAGGCGCGCACGCTGGGCGACAGCGCCTGCCGCATCCAAACCGGGAAGGGGCGCATCGCGACCTTCTGGCACGGCGACGACCTGCTCGCGCCCGAACGCGACTGGTACAACTGCATGGTGGCCATCGCCGAGGCGCTCGAACAGCTCGCGGCGGCGGAATGAACGCCGGGCGGCGGCGGTTTCCGGCCGTCGCGCACGGTTGCGGCTTTGGACGGATTCGACCGACAACAAGGAGAACATCACGATGACGACCAGAAAAGAATTCCTGATGGGCGGCGTTTCGTCGCTCGCATTCGCGACTTCCTTCGCCGCCGCGGCGGAGACGGACTGTCCGCAGCTCGCGGCCGCGAAGAAGTGGTTCAAGGAAGCGCAGTACGGCATGATGGCGCACTGGGGGCTCTATTCGCTGCTGGGCGGCGAATGGAAGGGCAGGCGCATGGGCCAGGAGTACATCGGCGAATGGATCCAGCAGTACTACCGCATTCCGAACGCCGAATACGCCGCGCTCGCCAAGGCGTTCAACCCGATTTTCTTCGATGCCGACGAATGGGTGCGGCTCGCGCGCGACGCGGGCATGAAATACGTGGTTTTCACCTCAAAGCACCACGACGGCTTCGCGATGTTCCGCAGCAAGGTCTCGAAATTCAACGTGGTCGACGCGACGCCGTTCAAGCGCGACGTGGTGGGCGAGCTCGCCGAAGCGTGCCGAAAGCACGGGCTCAAGCTCGGACTCTACTACTCGCAGGACCTCGACTGGCACGAGCGCGGCGGCGGCGGTTTCACCGTGGGCAAGACGTGGACCGGCGGCGCGGGCTACTGGACGAACAACTGGGACTTCAAGGACGTCACGCGCGAGGAGTTCGACCGCTATTTCGAAGAGAAGTCGAAACCGCAGGTGCGCGAAATCCTCACGCAATACGGCGACCTCTGCCTCATTTGGTTCGACATCGGCTTCACGCCCACCAAGGCGCAGTGCAACGAACTCTACGACATGGTCCGCAAACTCCAGCCGGGCTGTCTCATCAATTCGCGCATCGGCTGCGGCAAGTGCGACTACACCTCCGCCGGCGACAATCAGATTCCCGACGACGACAAGTCCGGCATGCTCTTCGAGACGCCGGCGACCTTGAACGACACGTGGGGTTACAAAGCGCACGACCAGAACTGGAAGTCTCCCGAGCGCGTCCGCGAAATCCGCGAGCATCTCCGCAAGCTCGGCGCGAACTACCTGCTCAACGTGGGGCCGGACGGTCTCGGGCGGATTCCCGCTCCGTGCCGCGACGTGCTCCTCGCGGCCCGCAAGACGCGCTGAGTGCCGCGGCCGCCCCGCCAGGTTCCTCATCGTGTGCATTTCGCCCCCAAGGTCCCTCGCGCGGCAGGGCGCGGATTCCGGCCGCGCCGCATTCCGCCGCCGCGTCGCTCCGTGCCCGCCTTGGCGCTCTGATCGCACGTGATATTTCCCCGCTTCGCTGGCGCGAAGCGCCACAACTCAAACACTCCCAAACCGGACAACTCAAACACTCTCCACTCTCCACTCTCCACTCTCCACTCTTCACTCTTCACTCTCACCTCTCGCCTTGCCCCTCGTCTGCGGCGAACGACGGACCAACCGTACGCTTCGGCTCAGAA
>JAKSOX010000008.1 GCA_024405335.1 Kiritimatiellia bacterium | reverse complement strand
GCGGCGGTTCTGAGCCGAAGCGTACGGTTGGTCCGTCGTTCGCCGCAGACGAGGGAGGCAGAGCGGGGAGGGCAGAGCGCGGAGAAAGCGCACGGGGCCGGGCGATGGGGCGCAGCCGGAGTCTGCGCCCAAATTGGGCGGTACTGGCGCACCATGTCCGTGCCTCCTTCGCCTGGTCACGAAATGACGCCATTACACCATGCTTTTGACGGCACTTACAACTGGAAATGACGGCATTCACACCTGTAAATGACGGCATTCCACCACAAGAATGACGGCAAATCCACCTGCAAATGACGGCAAAGCGACATGAAAATGACGGCATTTCAAGCTGCCGCCGCCTGTGTTCTCAACTGCATCACCGAACTCTTGCCCTTCTGGCATGTCACCGCAATCCGAGCACCTTGTGGGTCTGGATGGAAAGCATCCAAGGCGGCTCTCCGGGGTCGAGATGCCGGTTGAGTTTGCGGAGCAGATTGAACGCGCGGCGGTAGTGGATGCGGCCCTTGCCGTCGTCCAGCGGCGACACGTACCAGTTTTCGGCCTGGATCCGCTTGCGGATGGCGCGGCAGAAATCGGCGATGGACTCGCTTTCGGCCACGATGCGCACCTCGTCCGCCCGCGTCAAGTGCCGCCCCGCGAGATAGCGCGCCGAAAAGGCCGCCTTGGGCGACGCCGCCACGTAGTCGAAAAGCGCCAATTCGGGCACGTCGACGAGGCCGTTCGTCTCCAGCGCCACCCACAGTCCGCGCGCCTTCAGCGCTTTCACCAGAACGCCGAGATCCGTCTGGATCGTCGGTTCGCCGCCCGTGACGACCACGCTGCCGTTCCCCAAATCCGCCACCTTCTTGAGCACGGCGTCGAGCGTCGTCGACTTGCCCGCCGCCTGGCGCGGCGTGTCGCACCACGCGCACTTCAGGTTGCACGTCGCGAACCGGATGAAGGTCGCCGGACGTCCAGTCCAGCGACCTTCGCCCTGCAACGAACCGAAGATCTCGGCGATCAGGTAGTTCATCGCCAGCGCGCTTCCGTCAGCCGCAGTAGAAGTAGGTTTTCACCAGCTTCGCGATTTCCGCGGGCTTTTTGGACACGTCGCGGCGCAGCGTCTTGTCCTTGAACGCCTTGAGCTGCGCGACGATGCCGTCGATCATCGCCGGCGAGAACACGCCCTTTTCTTCGTAGACCGCGCGCTGCTCGACGAGCTTGTCGGCCGAAGCCCAGCAGCTGTCCGGCAGCGTCGCGAGCGAATCGAGGAGCTTGGCGTTCTCCCGCTTGTGGATGTTCACGTTCACGTAGGTTTTCTCGGCGATCTCGAGGCCGTTCTTCATCTCGAGGCCGTGGCGGCACGCCACCGCGAGTCCCGCCATCAGCAGGTAGACGTTCGCGGACGCGTCGGGCGACCGCATCTCCACCGTCTGCTTCTGGCGCACGTCGTAGGCGCTCTCGGGTTCACCGGGGTTCGCCTGCTTGCAGAGGTCGCTCTTGGACGCCCACCCCAGCGGCACGCGCACGAGCACGCTGCGGTTGCGGTCGCCCCAGCACACGTTCGTGGGCGCCTCCTGGTGCGGCACCAGCCGGAAATAGCTCGTGGGGTTCATGTTGCCGAACGCCGTGATGGACGGCGCGAGCTCCATCATGCCCGCGATCGCGCACTTGGCGACGTCCGAAAGAACGCCGTTCTTGAGCATCTGGTTGACGCCGTTCTTCATCAGGCGCATGTGCACGTGCAGTCCCGACCCCGCCTTGCCCACGGTGATCTTCGGCGCGAAGGTCACGTCGTACCCGAACTGGTGGCCCAGGTTGCGGATCATCCACTTGGCGATCGTGAGCTGGTTGGCGGCGTCTTCCGCGGGGCACGGCAGGAACTCGATTTCGTTCTGCTCGTAGAGCTTGCCGTCCTGCGTGAAGTTGCCCACTTCCGAGTGGCCGTACTTGATCTGGCCGCCCGCCTGCGCGATGCACAGCATGCACTTCTGCCGGAATTCGTTGAACTTCGCGAACGGCGCCGATTCGTGGTAGCCCTTCTGGTCCACGGCCGGGAAGGAAGCGGACGCGTCGGAAATCACGTAGTATTCGAGCTCGCCCATCGCCTGGAACTCGAGGCCCGTCGACTTTTTGAACGCCGCGCACGCCTTGTGGAGCGTGTGTTCGGGCGAGGATTCGAGCGGCTGGCCGTCCTTGTTGAAGAACGAACAGAGGAAGCAGATCGTTGGCAGCGTCGCGAACGGATCCATGAACGCCGTGGAATAACGCGGCACCACGTAGAGGTCGGACGACGACGCCTCGATGTAGCTGAAGAGCGAGGAGCCGTCCACGCGCTCGCCGCAGGTGAGGATTTCGTCCAGATAGTCCGCGTCGTTGATCACGAAGTTCAGCGTTTTCAGGCGCCCGTCGCCGCCCGGATACATGAAGTTGACGTGGCGGATGCCGTTCTTGCGGATGAAGGCCGTCACGTCCTTCTTGGTGAATTTCGCGCGCGGTTTTTTCAGCGCGACGACGAGGTCGCTTGCATTCATGTCGATAGTGGCCATTTGTTTGCCTTTGTTTGTTTTGCGATTGCGGGTATTATAGCACAGAATGGACGAATGGCGGCGGCGGTTTGTGCGCGTTTTCGTTTGCGGAACCTGACAGTTTCCCCAGCAGCTTGAACAGCGACGCGATTTTCGCGTCCGCCGTTTTGCCCGTCACCTTGCCGACGAAGTTCGGCTCGACGCGCCCGACGGAACGGAACACGGCGCGTTCGCCGCGCACGTCGAGGCGCGACACGCGCGCCGCCGCGCACCGCACGCGGAACTCCGCGATTTTCACGAGGCGCGCCGCCGCGGGCGGCAGACGCCCGTAGCGGTCCGCCAGTTCGCGCGCGAGCTTCCGGACCTCCGCCACCGCGGTCGTTTCCGCGAGCCGCTTGTGGAAATCCATGCGCTGCGACTCCTCTTCCACGTAGTCGTACGGCAGGCACGCCCCGTCCGCGGGATCGGCCGAACCCGGGGAAAGGTCGAGGAAGTCGAGGTTCACCGTCACCTCCACCAGATCCGGCACGTCCTCGCCGCGCATCTTCGCGATCGTGCGCTGCAGGAGCTGGCAGTAGAGCTGGAAGCCCACCGCCGCCACGTGGCCGGACTGTTCGCGGCCGAGCAGGTTGCCCGCCCCGCGCAATTCCAGGTCGCGCATGGACAGGTCGAAGCCGCTGCCGGCGGCGGAATGCTTCTTCAGCGCCGCCAGCCGTTCGCGCGCCTCGGAATCGACGAGCCCTTCGGCCGGCAGCAGGAAATACGCGTAGCCCTGGCGCGTGCTCCGCCCGACGCGCCCGCGGATCTGGTAGAGTTCCGCCATGCCGAAGCGGTCCGCGCGGTCCACCACGATCGTGTTCGCGCGCGGAATGTCCAAACCCGATTCCACGATCGAGGTGCACAGCAGCACGTCCGCGCGGCCCTCGGCGAAACGCCGCATCTTTTCCGCAAGCATGCCGGAGGGCATCTGCCCGTGCGCGATTTCGACGCGCGCGCCGGGCGCCAGCGCCTTCAGCCGCTCGGCCATCCTGGAAATCGTGAGCACGCGGTTGTATAGGTAGTAGACCTGGCCGCCGCGCGCGAGTTCGCGCGCGATCGCCGCGCGCACCGTTTCGTCCGAATCGCGCACGATCTTCGTTTCCACCGCCACGCGCTCGCGCGGCGGCGTTTTCAGCACGGACAAGTCGCGCGCGCCCGTGAGCGACAGGTACAGCGTGCGCGGAATGGGCGTGGCGCTCATCGTGAGCACGTCCGCCGTGGCGCGCAGCGCCTTGAGGTGTTCCTTGTGCTTCACGCCGAAACGCTGCTCTTCGTCGATCACCACGAGCCCCAGGTCGTGGAACCGCACTTTGCCCGAAAGCAGGGCGTGCGTGCCCACCACCACGTCCGTGGCTCCGCTCAGCAGCCGAGCGCGCGTGCCGCGCTTCGTCTCCTCCGTCTGGAACCGGCTCATCGCCTCGACGCGCACGGGCGTGCCGTCGAACCGCGCGAGGAACGTTTCGTAATGCTGCTGCGCCAGCACCGTGGTGGGCGCCAGCAGCACGGTTTGCTTGCCGTTCAGCGCCGCCACGTAGGCCGCGCGCAGCGCGACTTCCGTCTTGCCGTATCCCGCGTCGCCGCAGATGAGCCGGTCCATCGGCTTGCGCGAGGCCATGTCGCGTTTGACGTCGTGGATGGCGCGGAGCTGGTCGGGCGTTTCTTCGTACGGGAACGCCGCCTCGAAGGCGTCCATGCCTTCCGCCTCCACGTCGTAGGCGAAACCCGGCACCACCGCGCGCTTCGCCTGCGTGTCCAGCAGCGCGGAGGCGAGATCGGCCACCGCCTTCTGCGCGGCATCCTTGTCCTTCTGCCACCGCTTGCCGTCCAGGCGGTGCAGTTTCACCTTCTCGCCCTTGACGCCCACGTAGCGAGACAGGAGATGCGCGTGCGCGACGGGCACGTGCAGCTTCGCCCCGTCCGCGTACTCGACGGTGAACACCTCGTGGCGTTCGCCGCCGATTTCCACTTCGGTGGAACCGAGGAAGCGCCCCACGCCGTGGTCCACGTGCACCACGAGCTCGCCCGGCTCCACGTCCATCGCCGTGCTCAGCCGTTCGCCCGCGCCCGCTTTCGCCCGCGCCGAAAACGCCCGCCGCCGCGCGCCCAGCACGCGGTCCGACTTCGCGGCCACCACGAGCCCGGGCACTTCGAAGCCGCCGGAAAGTTCGTCGTCCTCCACGACGAGTTCGCCGCGCCGCCGCGCCGCCGCGAGGTGCTTTTGGAGCCGCGCGCGCGCCGCGTCGAGCACTTCCGGGTTCCGCGCCGCTTCGGCCGCGACTTCGGAAAGCCCCGGCAGCGGCGACGACACGAAGTCCGCCGTGGGCACGCCCGCGGGCGCGGGATCGCCCGCGTAGACGCGGCGCAGGTCCTCGCGGCCGCCCGAAAGCGCCGCCGCGTCGTAGGCGTCGTGGTCCAGGAAAAGCGCCGTGGCGCCGGCCGGCAGCAGCGCGAACAGTTTTTCGGACCGGCCGCCGGAGGCGATCTCCACGGGCTGGAAAGACGCGCGTTCGAGCTTCTTCACGCTCGTCTGCACGGCCGCGTCGAACGCGCGCAGACTTTCGAGTTCGTCGCCGAAATACTCCGCGCGGACGGGGCGCTCCGCGTCCGGGCTCCAGGCGTCCAGCACGCCGCCGCGAACGGCGAACTCGCCCACGCCGGAAACTTCGGGCACGCGCGCGTAGCCAGCCGCCCGCAGCTTTTCCTGCAGTTCGGAAAACGCCGGCGCCTCGCCGATCGCCAGTTCCACCGTCGCGCGCGCGACGTCGGCGCCGCGCGCCACGCCGGTTTCCAGCGCGCGGACGCACGCCACGATCACCAGCGGGTAGGGGCGGATCCCGTACGCGCCCAGCGCGGCGGACGTCTTGAGCCGCGCGGCGGCGGCGGACGAATCGTCCTCGAGCGGCGGCGGGAATTCGAGCACGCGGATGGCGGCTTCGTCCTCGATGACGCGCAAATCGTCCGCCAGCGCGTCCGCCTCCGGCAGTCCCGGCGTCACCGCGAGCACGAGCGGCGTTTTTCCGCGTTGCGCCAGCACGGCGGCGGCGAACGCGGCCGCGCTGCCCGTGAAAGACGAAATCGCCAACGCCGGGGACGGATGGTCCGCCACCCCCGGCGCGAAAACTTCGGCGAACGCCTCTGTCCTTTTTTTCGTTCCCACGGTTTTCGGCAAACTCACTTGCCGCGCTTCCGCCCGAAATCGGGCTGGCGCCTCCCCGCGCCGTTCGGTTTCGGTTTGCGCGCGAACTTGGCGCCGCCCGCTTTGTTGAACGGGCCGCCGCCGTCCTTGAACGAACCGCGTTTACCGCGCTTCCCGCGGCCGCCGCCCTTGATCCACGGCGCCGTGGGCAGGCCCCGTCCTTTGGACTCCTTCAGCTCCGCCGCTTCGCAGTGGAACGGCTGGTCGCGGTCCACGGGGATCGTCTGGCGGACGAACCGCTCGACGGCGCGCACGAGGTGGCGCTCTTCCGGCGACACGAACGAAATCGCGGCGCCGCCCGCGCCCGCCCGGGCCGTGCGGCCGATGCGGTGCACGTAGGATTCCGTTTCGAGCGGCAGTTCCATCTGCACCACGAGGTCCACTTCCGGCACGTCGATGCCGCGCGAGGCGATGTCCGTCGCCACCAGCACGCGCACCTGGCCGTTCTTGAAGCCCTGCAGCGCGCGCGTGCGCTGGTTCTGCGTCTTGTCCGAATGGATCGCCGCGCACGAAATCTTGTTCTTGAGCAGCTTCTTCGTCACGCGGTCCGCGCCGTGGCGCATCTTCGCGAACACGATCACCTTCTTCCACTCGGGATGCGATTCCAGCAGGCGCACGAGGAGGTTGTCCTTGTTGCCCTTCTCCACGCACATGAGTTTCTGGTTGATCTTCTCCACGGCGGGCTTTTCCGGCGAAATCATCACCTGCACGGGGTCCTGCACGAGTTCGCCCGCGAGTTTCAGGATCTGCGGCGAAAGCGTCGCGGAAAAGAACAGCGACTGCTTCTTGGCCGGCAGCTTGCCGAGGATGCGCTTGATGTCCGGCAGAAAGCCCATGTCGAGCATGCGGTCGGCTTCGTCCAGCACGAACTGCTCCACGGCGTCCAGGTACAGCACTCCCTGCGTCATCAGGTCGATGAGGCGCCCGGGCGTCGCGATCACGATTTCCGCGCCGCGCTGGACGTCCTTCACCTGGTAGAACTGCGACACGCCGCCGAACACGCAGGCGTAGTGCGTGCGCGTGTACTTCGCGTACGCCACGTGGTTTTCGCACGTCTGCGCCGCGAGTTCGCGCGTGGGCGAAAGGACGAGCGCGCGCGGATGGCCCGCGCGGAACTTCGTCCGCTCCTTCGTCTGCGCGAGGTGGTGCAGGATCGGCAGCAGGAACGCCGCCGTCTTGCCCGTGCCCGTCTGCGCGCAGCCGATCAGGTCGCGGCCTTCCAGCACGGGCGGAATCGCCTTCTCCTGGATCGGCGTGGGCTTTTCGTAGCCCGCCTCCGCGATCGCTCGCCTGAGGCGCCCGTCCAGCAACGCGAAAACGCCGCCGTCCGGCGCGGCGTCGGGCGCCGGCGTTTCGCCGCCGCCCAGGATCATCGCGCGCACTTCCGCGAGCGCGCGGCCCCGGTGCGAAATCGCGTTCTTCTCGGCGGCCGTCAGCTCCGCGAAGCTCTTCTCGCGACCGTCCGGCACGAACAGCGGATCGTAGCCGAATCCTTCCGCGCCGCTCGGCGCTTCGGCAATCCGCCCGAAGCACTTGCCCGTCGCGATCCGCTCGTTGCCTTCGGGATCCACCAGCGCCACGGCGCAGGTGAAGTTCGCGCGCCGGTCCTGCGCGCCTTCGAGGTTCTTCAGCAGCAGCGCGTTGTTGTTCGGCGTGTTCGGGGGCTCGCCGGCGTAGCGCGCGCTGCGCACGCCGGGCGCGCCCCCGAGCGCGCGGACCTCGAGTCCGGAATCGTCCGCCAGACACCACGAACCCCGGTGCCGCGCCGCGATGGCGCGCACTTTGATCAGCGCGTTGCCGGTGAAGTCCGGCGCGTTTTCCTCCACGCCTTCGGGATCGTCGGGGACGATTTCGAAGCCGGGCAGGATCTGGCCGATTTCGCGGACCTTGTGGACGTTGTGCGTGGCGACGTACAGTTTCGTCTTCATGGAATCACCAGGTGGTGTCGAGTTCGATGGGCAGCCACAGGCGGTAGGCGCTGTCGGGCTGCCAGGTGTTGCCGGCGGAGGAGAAGTCGCAGAACTTCACCATCTTCGGGCGGCGGTGTTCGGGGCTTTCGGAATGGAGTCCCATCGGCAGCGTGACGCCCACCTCCATCCACATGCCCTCGTGTTCGGCGGCGAGAAGCGTCATGGGCACGGGCGCGGAAACGTCGAACCCGATCTGCAGCGGCTCCGCGAGATCGGCCGCGCCGAAGCGCAGGTCGCGCGCCAGCGCGATCGGCCCGCGCGTGAACGCCACGGAGTCGCCCACGCGGTGCGCGCGCCCCGAAAGGTCGAAGAAAAGCTCCACGAGGTCGCCCGGCTTCCATTCGCGCGCGAGGCGCAGGTAGCCGGCGGCGTCCGGCTGCGCGTCCTTGGCCGGCTCGCCGTTCACGCAGTACTGCGTCTTGGCGGACCACGCGGGAATGCGGAACGCGATCGTGTAGGACCCGGCCATGGCGCTGCGGTTCCAGACGCGCACGTGGTTTTCCGACGGATACAGCGTGAAAGTTTCGAGGCGCACCTCGCGCCCGGACTTCGGCAGCTTCACCTGCGCCGTGGCGCTCGCGTAGAAGTTCACTTCCGCCGCGTCCCCGCGGGCCGTGAGGAACGACTCGAGAAACGCGAGGTAGCCGCGCGGCCCGTTCGCCGTGCAGCAGTTGGTGTGCATGCGGCAGTGGTACTCGCCCTTCGCGCGCGTGCCGTTCAGCGGCGTGTACATCGCGAACACGCTGCCGTCCGGCTTGAGCGACCCCAGATAGGCGTTGTAGAAGGTCTTCTCGAATTCGTCGAGCCACTTCGCGTCGCCCGTCACGGCGTGCAGTTTCTGGCACAGGCGCATCCACGTGGTGAGCACGCACGTCTCCTGCTGCCGCGCGTAGGGCTTGTCCTGGCGGGACGCGCCGGCGAACCAGTGCTCGTGGTGCGCGGCGCCGCCGGCGAGGTTGATTTCCGTCTTGGCGATCGACTCGGCCGTGGCGACGGCGGCGTCGAGGCACGCCCGCTCGCCGGTCACTTCCCAGTACTCGACGAGCCCCTGGTAGCAGGACATCATCTCGTACGCCTTCAGGACGCTCTTCATGGCGTTGCCGTCCGGCTTGCGGCGGTCGAACACGGGCACCTTCGCGTCCTTGATCAGCCGCGGACCGTCCTCGAGGTCCATCTGCTCGCGCACGTACTTCGCGAAATCGAGATACGCCTTTTTCCCCGTGCGCTTGTAAAGCCACACGATCGGCTCCAGCACGGAACAGCTGGGCATGCCGCAATAGCCGCCCGTCTTGCAGAGATCGCGCTTGCCGGGGCCGAACTCGGCCATCAGGCGTCCCGCCAGCTTCTCCGCCGCGTCGAGCGCGCGCTTGTCGCCGAGGTGGTCGTGGTAGTGGAGGAAGCCGAGCAGCGTGTACTTCGTGCCCCACACGTCCCAGCCCTTGTCGTAGCGGAGCCCTTCGCGGTAGTTGCCGAGGTAGCCGTCGGGCAGCTGGTTGGCGAGCATTTCCTCGAGGGACGCCGCCATCTTCGCCTTGAGCTCCGGATTCGCCACGATGCGGCTGAACGGCGCCGCCGTGTGCATGTACTTGCCCCAGAACTCCGTTTGCCAGGCCCACGTTTCGTTTTTGTTGCGGAACGCCTCCGCGTAGTGGACCGGATCGGAAGCCACCACATGGTTCGCGAGCATTTTCCCGAACCGCTCGCCCACGTGGCCGCGCAACTGCACGTCCCGCACGTCCGCCATCGTCGCCGTCGCGGCGGCGGCCGCGAAACCGAATGAGCAAAGAGCCCCGAAAACCACCTTTTTCTTCATGTCCTTTGTTCTCCTTTCAAATGCGTCGCGCCACGCATGGCGCGGAATGGCGGCTCACGCGCGCGGCGCGAACGCGAACCGGGCGCAAACCGTGCCGTGCCGGACGTCGTGGACGAGCACCTGCAGTTTGCCGCCGTCGACCTTCCCTTCGATCACCGTGGGGAAGAGGTTCTCGGCCACCGGCTTCTTGTCCCACGTGAAATCGAGGTGCGGTCCGCCGCCCACGATCTGCGCCCAGGGGCGGTCCGCCGTCGGCGCGTCGTAGCGATAGCAGTGTTCGTGCGCCGCGATCACGAGCTGCACCTTGTTCGCCGCGAACACCGGCCCCCACATCTTCGCGCACGTGCGCTGCCACAGCGCGAAATCGTGCGTGTACTTCGGATCCTTGTCCGCCGGCGCCACGTCGCCGGGGTTGGCCCGCGGGTTCGCGTCGAAAAGCGGAATGTGGCAGAACGCCACCACGTACGGCGCGGACGCGATTTCCGGGCGCTTGAACTGCTCCTTGAGCCATTCCGTCTGCAGCTCGCGGTAGGGAGCCATGTTGAACAGCCCCGCGAAAAGCGGATTCGTGTCCAGCTTGTCCTCGCCCGTGTCCAGGCCGATCAGCGCCACGTCTCCCTGGCGGTACGCCACGTTGCGCGGCAGGTCCCAGAAGCGCGAATCGCGCTCGGAGGGCAGGCGCGCCATCACCACCTTGTCCAGCTCGAGCGCGTTGAAGCGGCCGCGGAAATCGTGGTTGCCGTTTTCGAACAGCACGGGCACGTCCGCCGCGTAGGCGGGACTCTTTTCGGGCGTGAGGAAAATCGACACGGCGTCGTCGATCGTCTCGGACGTGTTGGACGCGTCGCCGTTCCAGATGCACACCGGCGGCGCCAGTTCGGCGATCTTGTCCGTCACCTTCTTGAACGCGTCCCAGCGCGCGTGCGTGTCGTTCATCACGCAGAAGCGCGACTCGGCCTTCTCGCCGGCGGTGGTGAACGAATGGATCGCGGGCGAAACCGTTTCCTCGAGCCGCTTCATCGCGTAGCCGCCCTTGTAGGAAATGCGCCACGCGCCGATGCGGTAGTAGTACCGGGTGGCGGGCTTGAGCCCCGTGAGGCGCACCTGCGCGACGCGGTCGCTCCAGCCGGTCACGCGCAAACCGCCGCACTTCACGCGGCGCGCGTCGGAAAGGTCGGATTTCTCGCCGTAGTCGACGAAACCGTTCGCCGTGCCGCCCAGCGCGAACACGACGCCCATCGTGTCCGGACCCGGCGCCTGCAGGCACGGTTCGGACGCGATCAGCGGCGGCGCCTTTTCCGCAGCGTCAGCCGCCGTCGCCGCGGACTTTCCCGCCGACGTCGCGCAACCGCCCAACGCCAACGCCGAAACGCCGCCGATGAAACCCCTTCTCGAAAGATCCGCCATCTCCAACCTCCAGTTTGTTTCGTTCGTTCGCCCCGAAAACCAGAAAAGGGCGGGCGCCGCCAAGGCGTCAGCCCTTTTCCGCAAGCAAGCGGCCCGCGCTTACTTCGTGACCTTGCGGCCCTTCACGCCGGCCGCCGTGGCGGCGTTGGCGTGCGCCTTCTCGTGCGGACGCAACGAACGGACGGCTTCGCCGGCCTTCCACATTTCGCTGTCGTGCATTTCCTGGAGCTGCTTGCCCATGAACTCCTTGTAGTCGGCACGGCCCGTGTCGCGGATCACTTCCTTGGCTTCCTGCATCTTCTTCGTGGAAGCGTAGAGCTTCTTGAAGACGGGCTCGGTGGCCTTGCGGAAGAACGGACGCCACTTGAGCGCGCCGTGCTGCGCCGTCTGCGAGCAGTTGGAGTACATCCAGTCCATGCCGTTTTCGTCCACGAGGCGGGCGAGGGACTGCGTGAGCTCTTCGCACGTTTCGTTGAACGCTTCGGACGGCGTGTGGCCGTTCGCGCGCAAGGTGTAGTACTGCGCTTCCATCACGCCGCAGAGCGCGCCCATCAGGATGCCGCGCTCGCCCACGAGGTCGCTCGTCACTTCGTTTTCGAACGTGGTGGGGAACAGGTAGCCCGAGCCGACCGCGATGCCGATCGCGAGCGTGAGTTCGCCGGCCTTGCCGGTGGCGTTCTGCGCCACGGCGAACGAGGAGTTGATGCCCGCGCCGTTGAGGAAGTTGCGGCGCACGTTCGTGCCCGAACCCTTCGGGGCCACCATGATCACGTCCACGTCGGCGCCGGGCTTCACGCCCGTGAGCTTGTTGTAGACGTACGCGAAACCGTGCGAGAAGTAGAGCGCCTTGCCGGGCGTCACGAACTTCTCGATCTTCTTCCACACCTCGCCGACGCTGCCGTCGGACGTGAGGAGCATGATCACGTCGCCCTTCTCGGCGGCCTCTTCGATGGAGAACAGCGTCTTGCCGGGAACCCAGCCGTCCGCGAGGGCGCGGCCCCAGCTGGAGTTCTTGCCCGCGCTCTTGCGCTGGCCGACGATCACGTTGATGCCGTTGTCGCGCATGTTGAGCGCCTGCGCCGGGCCCTGGATGCCGTAGCCCAAAACGGCGATCGTCTTGCCCTTGAGGACCTTCTGGGCCTTCTTGAGCGGGAATTCCTTGCGCGTCACGATGTTTTCGGTGACGCCGCCGAAGTTGATCTTCATGTTCTCTTTGCTCCTTTTGATTTCCCGAAATCGGAAAAATTGCGCGTATGATACCACGTTTCCGCCGTCCGCGCAACGGCGGGCTTCAGCCGCCGCGCGGGGCGCTCACTTGCCGCCGAGGGAGATTGCCGCGAACGACGCGACCAGCACCACGACGCCGAGCGCCAAACACCCTTTGGTGCGCGCGCCCGTGCCTTTCCATTCGCCCAACGCCACGCCCAGCAGCGTGGAGAAGAAAATGGAACTCGCCATCACCACCGCGAACGCGATGTACTTCAAATCGCCCATCATCGGCTCGCCCGCCTTCTGGCACGCGAACTGGCACGCCCAAATGACTCCCGCCAGGCACGCCAGCGCCGCGAAGAGCGGCTTCCGCGCCATCGTGGCGTAGTCGCCGGCGGATTTGTTCTTGGCGTTCTGCCACAGGCACCACGCCACGTTCACCGCGAGACCGCCCCACAGCACCACCATCAGCACGGGCATCCCGCACCACGCCGCCGGCGTGCCGTGCGCCGCCGCCGCCTTTTCGAGCGCGCCGCCGGACTGCAAACCGAAGTTCATGCCCGCGGACGCGATGCCGGAAAAGAGCGCCACCAGCATGCCCTTCCTGAAATCGAACTCGGCGACGGACTTCTTCTTCGCCTCTTCCGAAAGCTCGCCTTCCTTGAACATGCCCGCGAGCCCCACCAGCGCGATGCCGGCGAGCGACCCCACCACGCCGCCCAAAGCGAGGCGCGCGCCGGGCGTCGCCACGAGATCGGCCGCGTGGCCCGTGACGATCGGCGGAATGAGCGTGCCCGTCGCGGAGCAGAGCCCGCAGCCGATCGCCAGTCCCAGGCCGATGCCGAGATAGCGGATCATGAGTCCCCAGGTGAGGCCGCCCAAGCCCCAAAGCGCGCCGAAGAGCGCGCACTGCGCCAGCGTTGACGCCGGCACCTCGCCGAGCACCGCGAACGCGTGCGGACACGTCGCCAACGCCAACGCGAGCGGGAAAAGCAGCAATCCCGCCAGCGCGTACAGCAGCCAGTAGCTTTCGTACTTCACGCCCTTGATGCCGCGGAACGGCAACGCGAAAACCGCGCCCGCCAAACCGCCCAACGCAAACACCAGCGACCCCGCCACGGGATTCATGTCGTCGTTCCTTTCCGTTCTCCGCGTTCTTGTTCCATGCGCCGCATTATAGCACGTGTCCGCCAGATTGCGCAATCTCCCCGACGCGCCGTCACTTGTCGAGCGGCGGCAGTTCGTCGAACCCGACCACCGGCAGCCCGATTTCCTTCGCGTAGGCCAGGATTTTCTCGAGCCATTCGGTTTTCAGGTTGATGTGCTTCGCGTCCGGCGAAATGCCGTGCGAGGTGAAGGACACGAACTCCTTGCGCTCCTTCGCGCGCTTGAGGCACGCGAGCAC
This sequence comes from Kiritimatiellia bacterium, assembly GCA_024405335.1. Classification (GTDB taxonomy): domain Bacteria; phylum Verrucomicrobiota; class Kiritimatiellia; order RFP12; family UBA1067; genus UBA1731. The sequence continues at coordinate 7,154 of JAKSOX010000008.1, read as the reverse complement.
TTCGTCGAGATCCGTGTGGTACGCTTCGCCGAGGATCGCGGTGTCGATGCGGTAGCGCTTGCGCAGCTCCGCCTCCGAGGCGAAGAGCGCGTCGATGGTCTGCAGCGGCTTGCGGTCCTTCTGCTTCACGCCCTGCGGATCGTAGGGAGCCGCACCCGGAAGCACGCCCCGCACGCGCTTGACCCACCAGCCGTTGGCGCGGAAAAGCTTGTCCGACGCTTCGCTGTAGCGGCCGTTGGGATAGGCGAACGACTTCACCGTCACGTAGCACACGCGGCAGCGCTCGTACTGCGGGTAGACGTCGTCGGCGAAGTACTTGTCGGCCCCGTGCTTCGCGATCGCCTCGTCCGAATTGACGTGGTTGAGCCCGTGCAGGCCCACGGAATGGCCGCGTTCGTACAGGTACTTCATCGTGGCGACGGCTTCGTTGTCGATCGTGCCGCTCACGAAGAAAGTCGCGTGCGCGCCGTACTTCGCGAATATCGGCTCGGCCGCGCGCCACTCGGCGAAGTTGCGGTCGTCGAACGACAGCGACAGCGCGCCCTCGAACGACGCGGACGGGCGGCAGTTGACGCATTTGACGAGTTCGTTCACGCCGTTGGACGGCGCCATGAACGCCCGGCTGCGGTCCGGATGCTCGTTGTGCCAGCGCAGGTTGTAGCGCACCTTGATCTTGTCCAGGTATTTGCGCTCGCAGTTGGCGAACGACAGGTTGGAATACTTCGCCGCCGGACCGTTGAAGCCGATCGGCTGGAGCGACTCGAAGGTGCAGTTCTCGAAGGACACGTCGTCGCAGCGCACGTCGATGTCCGGCATCCACGCGGCGACCGGCAGCTCGCATTCGCCGATGAAGCAGTCGTAGTGGCGGACGTTCTTGAAGTGGACGCCGCGCCCTTTGCCGGTCCAGATCGGCGTGAACCCGATGCCGTGGCACGATTCGTGGAAACGGCAGTTGCGGACTTCCACGTTCCGGATGGTGCCCGTGCCGATGCCGTAGCGGATGCCGAAGCAGCAGCTGGAAACGTCGCAGTTTTCGATGCGGATGTTTTCGCAGAAGTTCGTCGCCGCGTGGCGGGCGCAGCTCGCGCGGATGGCGAAGCCGTCGTCGCCGGTGAAGATCTTGCAGTCCTTCACCTGCACGTTGCGCGTGCAGTCGATGGAAAAACCGTCCGAATTGGCGATCGTGCGGTCGGCGTCGATGGTGACGCCGCGCAGAACGACGCCGTCGCTGCAGCGGATGTGGCACGTCCAGCACGGCGTGTTCTTGAGCGTCACGCCTTCGACGCGGACGTTTTTGCAGAGGAACATCGCCACCATCGGACCGGGACGGTACCACGTGCGGTCGGTCGGGAAAAGCTTGAGCCCGTACTTGTAGCCCGGGAACCAGCTGTCGTAGTCCGGCTCGCCGAAGAACGCGGGGCCGTTGCCGTCGATCGTGCCTTCGCCCGTGATGGCCACGTCCGTCGCCTTGTAGGCCAGCACCAGATGCCCGCCGCTCCACTCTTCGCCGTTGGACCAGAAGTTCTCGGGGAAGACGTCGTTCGCGTTGTAGTCGGCCGGCTTCGTGGAACCGACGATCGTGGCGCCCTTCTCCAAATGGAGTTCGCAATGGTCCTTGAGCCAGATGGTGCCGCTCGTCCACCGGCCCGCCGGCACCACGATGCGTCCGCCGCCCGCTTTCGCGGCGGCCTCGGCCGCTTTCGGCACGCTGCCGCCGAAATCGCGCACGTTGAAATCCGCAGCCCCGAGCGTCGCCGCCATCGCGACCGCCGCCCCCAAACAAGCCAATGTCTTTTTCATGGCCGCATTATAACACGAAACGGCGAATTTGAAACTTCAAAGTGCAAACGAACCCGCTCCGCCACCGCCGCCCGTCGCCGAGGTGTTTTCCGCAGTTGAAGACAGACGCGCGAATTGATATAATCGCAACCAGTTAGGAGGATAGTGTATGGAGATGAACAACAAGCACGCGCCTTCGTCCGGGTGGGCGCTCGCGCCGTTTCTGGTGTTCGCGGCGTTTTACGTGGGACTTTCCCTGTGGGCCGGGCATCTCGGTTTCGAAATGCCCTGGTACAAGGTGTCGATGCCGGTCGCGTTTCTGGTGGCTTCGGCGGCGTCCTTCTTCTTCGGCGAGGCGAAGCTCGACGCGAAAGTGGAGACGTACGCCCGTGGCATGGGCGAAACGAACATCATGATCATGTGCCTCATCTTCGTGCTGGCGGGCGCGTTCGCGACGATCGCGAAGGGTTCCGGCGCCGTTGACGCGGCGGTGACGATCGCGCAGACGCTGGTGCCGGCGAAGCTGATGGTGGCGGGCGTGTTCCTCATTTCGTGCCTCATTTCGCTTTCCATCGGCACGTCGTGCGGCACGATCGCGGCGGTGACGCCAATCGCGCTCGGCTTCGCGGGTCCGCTCAAGCTCGAGCCCGCGCTGCTGATGGGCGCGGTGATCGGCGGTGCCATGTTCGGCGACAACCTCTCGATGATTTCCGACACCACGATCGCCGCGACGCGCACGCAGGGCGTCATGATGAAGGACAAGTTCTTCGCGAACTCCTTCATCGCCGCGCCGGCCGCGCTGGCGGCGCTTGCCCTCTACGCGATTTCCGGTTCGGGCGCCGGCGTCGTGGAAACGCCGCCGGTTTCGTGGCAGCACTGCGTGCTCGTTCTGCCGTACGTGCTGGTGCTGGCGCTCGCGCTGGCGGGGTTCAACGTGATGATGCTCCTGTTCTCGGGCACGCTGCTTTCGGCCGTCATCGGCGGCGCGCTCGGCAAGTTCGCGTTCTTCGACGCGCTGGACCTCATGGGCAAGGGAACGCTTGGCATGGGCGAGACGCTGATCGTGGCGCTGCTCGCGGGCGGACTTTTCAGGACGGTCCAGGCGAACGGCGGCATCCGCTGGATCACGGAGAAGATCTCCAAAATCGTGAAGGGTCCGCGCACGTGCGAATTGGGCGTGGCGCTGCTGACGGGCGCGGTGAACTGCTTCACCGCCAACAACACGGTGGCCATCGTCATCGCCGGCCCGATCGCCAAGGAATGTTCGGACAAGTTCAAGGCCGACCCCGTGCGCGTCGCGTCCGTGCTGGACACCGCCTCGTGCGTGGTGCAGGGGCTCATCCCCTACGGCGCGCAGATCCTGATCGCGCTCGGCGTGGCGAAGGGGCTGAACATTACGGTCGATTCCTTCGCGCTGCTCAAGTGCCTGTACTACCAGCCGCTGCTGGCGTTGGGCGTGGTGGCGTCGCTTTTCCTGGGCGGGCGGAAGCGCGCCTGACGCGGAGGGGGAAGCAGAATGAAATTCGTCAATCCGGGCATGCTCTTTTTGGTGGCGCTCGTGCCGCTGGCGGGCGTGTTCTGGGTGTATTTGCGCGCGCGCGCCGAAAGCCGTCTTTCCGCGCTGGTGGCGCCCGCGCTCCAGAGCCGTCTTTTCCCCGCCGCGCCCAAGGTGTTCCTGTTGCAGGCGGTTCTCGTGCTGGCGGGGATGACGCTGGTGGCGTTCGCCGCGGCGCGGCCGCAGTGGGGACATTCCAGCCAAACCGTCAAAACCCGCTCCCGCAACGTGGTGGTGGCGCTCGACGTGAGCCGCTCGATGCTGGCGGCGGACGTGCGTCCGAACCGACTCGAACGCGCCAAGGCGGACGTGGCGGACCTGATCGATTCGCTGGAAGGCGACCGCTGCGCGCTGGTGGCGTTCCGCCAAAAAGGCGTGCTGCTGTGTCCGCTCACCACGGACCACGCCTTTCTGCGCAGCGCCCTCGAATCGGCCGCGCCCGAATCGGCGCCGCGCGGCGAAACGGACCTGGGCGCGGCGATCCGCGCTTCGCTGGACGCGCTCGACGCCGCCGCGGACGACCACAACGCGATCATCCTGATTTCCGACGGCGGCGATTTGCGCGGCCACGCGCTGGACGGCGCGCAGCAGGCGGCGAAACGCGGCGTGCCGATCTTCACGGTGGGCCTGGGCGACCCGAAGCGCGACGCGACGATCCCCGGCGTTTCCGGCGGCGGCGTGCAGCAGTTCCAGGGATCCGCCGTCAAAACGCGCCTCGAGGAAAAGGCGCTCGCCGCCATCGCCAGGGCGTCCAAGGGCCGCTACGTGCCGCTGGCCACGGCCGGCACGGCGGAAACCACGCTGGGCGCGATCTACCGCAACTTCCTGCGCGCGGTGGCGGCGAAGGAACAGGCCGAAGAGGAGGAACTGCGCGCGACGGAGCGCTTCGGCCTGTTCCTGGTGCCGGGGCTCTCGCTCGTTTTGGCGGCGGCGTTCTTCTCGCGCGGCCGTTTCGCCGGCGTCCGCGAAAGGGGCGCCGCGTGAAAATCTGGCTCAAGGCGCTCCGCGTCGAGCAGTGGACGAAAAACGCCGTGGTGTTCGCGGCGTGGCTTTTCGCGGTGGCCGATCCGTCGCAGGCGGCGTTGGCGCGCGGCATCCGGCCGTTTTTGCTGACGTGCGCCATGGCCGGCAGTTTCGCGCTGCTGTCGAGCGCGTTCTACCTGCTCAACGACGTGTCCGACTACGAGGCGGACAAGCTGCATCCGGTGAAGCGGCTGCGCCCGATCGCGGCCGATCTCATTTCCAAAGTGGACGCCGTGCGCACGGCGCTGGGGCTGTTTTCGGCGGCGCTGCTTTTCCCGTGCTACCTCGTGCTGCGCCATCCGGACCGCACGTGGGGATTCGCCGTCATTCTCGTCTACGCGATTCTCCAGTTCGCCTATTCCGGCTACCTCAAGCGCCTGGCGTACGTGGACGTGGTGGTGATCGCCTCCGGCTTCGTGCTGCGCGCGGTCGCGGGCGCGGCGGCGATGGACGTGCGCATTTCGCCGTGGCTGCTGGCGTGCGCGTTCGCGCTGTCGCTTTTCCTCGCGCTCTGCAAGCGCAAACACGAATGCGACGTGGCGCTGGCGTCGCGCGCGGCGCTCAAACGCTACCATCCGAAAACGCTGAACGCGCTCATCGTGCTGGCGGCGGCGGCGACCTTGGGCGTGTACGCGGCGTACACGCTGGCTCCGGACACCGCGGCGCGGTTCGGTTCCAACCATCTCGCGTACACGTCCGTTTTCGTGCTGCTGGGCGTGGCGCGGTACCTGCGGCTCGTGTTCGGCAAGGCGGACACGGGCCGTCCCGAGCGCGTGCTGCTCACGGACCGGACGCTGTGGGCGATTCTGGCCGGCTACGGGATTTGCGCATGGGTTTGCTTGACCATCTGAACCGCACGCGGAGGTTCGGCGTGAAACCGGGCCTGGAGCGGATGCGCGCGGTGCTGGCCGCGCTCGGGAACCCCCAGGACCGCGTCCGGGCGATCCACGTCGCGGGCACGAACGGCAAGGGCGCCACGTGCGCCCTGCTGGACGCGGCGCTGCGCGCGCAGGGGCTGCGCGCCGGACGCTACACGAGCCCGCACCTCGTGGGGCTGACGGAACGCTTCTTCCTGGACGGCGCGCCCGTTCCGTCCGCCCGGCTCGAAGCCGCCGCCGCGCGCGTGACGGCGATTCCCGCGGCGGCGGAACTCACGTATTTCGAACTGCTCACCGCCGTCGCCTTCGCGCTGTACGCCGAGGAGGCGGGGGACGATTTCACGCTGGTGCTCGAAACGGGCCTCGGCGGACGGCTGGACGCGACGAACGCGATGCGGCCCGAAAACGTCCGCGCGAGCGTGATCACGCGCATCGGGCTCGACCATTGCGACTGGCTCGGGCGCACGATTCCCGAAATCGCCGCCGAAAAGGCGGGCATCGTCAAGGACGGCGTGCCGGTGGTGTGCGGCGAAACGCCGTCCGAAGCGCGCGCGGTGGTCGAAGCCGCGGCCCGCGCGCACGGCGCGCCGTTCACCTACGCGCCGGACGCGGTGCGGGCGGCGGACGTGCCCGGCGATTTGGCGCTGGACGGCGCGTTCAACCGCGAGAACGCCGTCACGGCGTGCGCGGCGCTGGACGCGCTGGGGCTGAAGCGCGTCGGTTTCGGGAACGCGGTCTGGCCCGGGCGGTTCCAGCGCGTGGTGCGCGGCGGCGTGGCGTTCCGCGTGGACGGCGCCCACAATCCGCCCGCGCTGACGGCGCTGGCGGCGTCCTGGCGGGAGACGGAATCGCCGCGGCCCGTGGCGGTGTGCGGCTTCTGCGGCGACAAGGACGTCGCCGCGAACCTGGCGATTCTCAAAGGCCTGGCGGACGAGGCGTTCGCCGTGCGGATCGCGAATCCGCGGAGCATGGCGGCGGCGGACGCGGCGGCGGCGATGGCGGCGGCCGGAATGAAGGCGGAAGCGTGCGGAAGCGTGCCGGAGGCGCTGCGGCGGGCGGCGGACCGCGCGCGCGAACGGGGCGCGGAGGTGCTCGTGTGCGGATCGCTCTTTTTGGCGGGCGAGGCGCTGGTGGCGCTGGGCGCGTGGCCGTGGCCCGCCGAACTCGCGACGGCCGGCGATCCCGTGTTCAAAACGCCGCGCGACGTGGTATAATGCACGCCGTGAAACAAGAACGCACCAGCGACGCGCTCAACCAGCGCAATTCCGCATTCGACAACCGGCTGCGGCCGGTCCGTTTCGACGAGTTCGTGGGCCAGCGGAAAATCCGCGACCGCCTCGAACTCGCCGTGAAGGCGGCGCTCGACCGCGGCGAAACGCTCGACCACGTGCTCTTTTCCGGTCCGCCGGGGTTGGGCAAGACCACGCTTTCCTACATCCTCGGCGACGCCATGGGCGTGCGCGTGAAGACGACGTCCGGCCCCGTGCTCACCAAGCCCGCCGACCTCGCGGGGCTGCTCACCTCGCTCGAACCCGGCGACATCGTGTTCATCGACGAAATCCACCGCATGCCGAAAACGGTGGAGGAATACCTGTATTCCGCGATGGAGGATTTCGCGATCGACATCATGATCGACCAGGGTCCGAACGCGCGCAGCGTGCGCCTCGAACTGCCGCGCTTCACGCTCGTGGGCGCCACCACGCGCATCGGCCTCGTCGCCGCGCCGTTGCGCGCGCGTTTCGGGCTGGTGAACCGCCTTTCCTTCTACGAGCCGCGGGAGCTGGCGGAAATCGCGATGCGCTCGGCCGAAAAGCTCGGCGTGGAAATCGACGCCGAGGGCGCCCTTGAAATCGCCCGCCGCGCGCGCGGCACGCCGCGCATCGCGAACAACCTGCTGCGCCGCGTGCGCGACTACGCGC
>JAKSOX010000079.1 GCA_024405335.1 Kiritimatiellia bacterium | reverse complement strand
GTAATTGGAGGCGTTTTTCCTGATTTCCAATGGGAGGTCGAAACATGTCCATTTTCAGTCGTTTTCGAACGGCATTCGCGTGGTGCGTTTGCTGCGCGGTCGCCTTGGTTTTTTCTTACGCGCGCGCGTATGACGTGCACGTGACGTACGTGCCCGCGGAAGCGGAAAGCGCGTTCAACGCCTCCGTGTACGTGACGGAGGACTTTTGCCGGTTGACGCTCGTGCCGAAAGCCGGTTGCGCGTACGTCCCGGCCGGCGCGACGATCGACGTGGATGCCGCGAACCCCGAAGATTCCGTGCACGCGGATCTAAAGCCGAAATTCCCCAGTCCGCAGGCGTCCTACGTCATCACGTACGGCGAGCCGTTGTTGGGCGCCGCCACTTTCACCGTGACGTTCGATCCGCTGTACGCGATCGCGACGGAATACGTGCCGGCCGCCGCCGCCGCTTCGTTTTCCAACGACTGCCCGGCGAAGGTGACGAAGAAGGGCGAAACGGACTTCTCGGTTTGGGAGAAGGACGGTTGCGCCTACGTGCCCGACTTCGCGGCGATGTCAGACGCCGTCGCCGCGCCCGTCGTCGGGGACGGCGTCCGCTCGTTTTCGCTGCGGCCGACGCAGGACGTTTCGTCGGACCAGACCGTTTCCGTTTTCTGTTCGCCGCTTTCCGCGTGGTGGCGCGGCGGCGGTTTGGTCCGCGCGGCGTGGCAGGACGCTTCCGTGGAGGCGGCCCATTCCGCGTTCCGCCATGGCGACGACGTGTTCGTCGTTTCCGGCGCGGCCGGCAAGATGCTCGTGCGCGCCCAATACGCCGCCGCGGATCTGCAGCACGCCGTAGGCGGCATGGGCGCGTCGCCGGCGTCGCCGGCGTACGAGGTCGCGCTTTCCGGGCTCGAGGGGTCCGACGCGACGGCCGTGCCGGCGGCGTTCGCCGCGGTCGCTTCCGGCGAGCGCGTGTATGCCATCGTCGGCAAGAAGGTGGTCCGCTTCGCGGCCGCGTATTCGCCGGACGCGCCACGCCGCCTCGAATCGTTGACGGCGGGCGAATCGTGGCCGTTCGCCGACACGCCCGTTTCCGTCGCGGTCGCCACCGTCGGGGGGCGCGACCTCGCGTACGTGCAGCTCGAACACCAGGAAGCGGTCATGAGCGGCGAGACAATTTCCCATTCGACGAGCGTGCTCGACACGGAGACCGGGGACGTGACGGTGCTTTTCGAACAGAACGACAAGTTCGCCGCCTTGGCGGTTTCGGGCGCGGCCGTCGGCGCGCCGCATCTTCTCCGCTGCCCCGCGGAGAACAAAAACGTCGAGGTGGTCGCGCTCAAAGCGAGCGGCGACGGAATCCTCTCGGCGCAGCAGTTGGCGTCGTTCGGCACCGATTACGACTGCTGGACGGACGCGCGGCCGGATGCGCTGTTCATCCTGGCGGCGGACGACGAGACGTCCCTGTTCGTCGGCGGGACGAACACGGCGGGCAAGCTGCAGGCGTTCTTCGTCCAGGCGGTTCCGCCGGAGGTGACGGTGCGCGTCGCGTTGCCGGTGGCGGGCGGCACGAACGATTTCGCGCTGGCGTACGGGGTGGCGACGAACTTCGTGGTGAACGCGCCCGCCGGCTATTGCTTCTCGTCGGTGGCGGTGAACGGCGAGCGCACGACGCTGGAAGGGACGGCGTCCTACGAGTTCGCGACGGACGCCCGCCGGCACGCGTCGCTCGATTTCGAATTGGCCTACACGTGCGAACTGGAGGTTCTCGGCCCGGAGGAGGCGATTTCCGCCGCGTTGCCGGCGCGCGTCGCCGTCGGAGCGTCCGTGGAAGCGTCCGTCGCGGTGGTCGACGCCACCTACGCGATCGCCGCGATCGCGGTGGACGGCGTTCCCGTGGAGTGGTCCGTCAATCCGGACGACGCGACCGGTTCGACGTACCAGTTTTCCGGCGTGGCGCGCAACGGCGCCAAGGTCGTGGTGGCGCTGCAGTCCACGCGCGCCTGGTACACGGACAAGCTCGCCGACGTGGCGCCGGCCGTCCAGGGTTCGTTCGCCGCCGAGGGCGTCGCCCCCGGCGACGGCCGTTCGGTTGCGTTCGACGCCGCAAACGGCCGTTTGGCGTTCGGCCTTTCCGCGACGGCGGAGGGAGCCGGTCTCGCCGAGTTCTCGACGGCGGAGCTGCTCGACGCGGTGGCGACGGAGTCCGTCGCGCCCGTCTGGTCCGAAAATTCCGCCGGCCGCGGCGGCGAGGCGTGGGGCAGGTCCGTGGCGGCGCTCGCGAAATACGCGGCGTGGATTTCCTGCAACGCGGAAGTGGCCGGCGAGGCGTGGGTCAACCCGCAGGGCGGCGCGTGGTCCGAAGGCGCGGAGAAGCCGAACGCCGCCTACGCGGCGGCGTTTTCCGGCGTGCCCGGCGGCGCGGACGCGCTGAAGCTTTCCGTCGTGGCGGGCAACGCGGCGGGCGACGCGCTCTACGGCGCGTGCGGCGCGAAGCTCTACAAGTTCGGCGTTTCGGACGACGGGGCGACGCCGGCCAAAATCACCGGGTTCGCGTGGGCGGGCGATTGGGATCTCGCGGCCGAGCCGGGCGCGCTCGCGGTGGCGACGATCGGCGGCAGGGACGTCGTCTACTGCGCGCCGGCGGCGGGCGGCGCGGTGCAGGTGGTGGACGTCGGGCGGGCGGCGGCGGCGGATTTGGGCGTGTCCGGGACGTTCACGTCGCTTTCCGCGAGCGGCGTCGCGGCCGGCATGCCGCATCTGGCGGCGGTGTCCGGCACCACGGTTTCGCATTGGGCGCTTTCCGGCGACGGTTTGCGCGCGCTGTCCGCGGCGCCGCTGGCGTCGCGCGATCTGGCGCCGCTCCTGGGCGCGTCGTCCGCGCCGTCGGGCGTCTACTTCGCGGAACTGGACGACGAGAGCGTCGCGTTCGCCGCCTGCCGCGACGGCTCGGAGCTGCGCGTGGCCAAGATCGTCCAGACGCCGTCGGCGGTGGCGCTGCGCGGCCGGTTCTTCGGGGCCGACGGCGAAGTGGGCGTCGCCTCGAACGTTCTCATGGGCGTGACGAGCGAGGCGTTCGCGCACGTTTTCGCCGCGCCGCCCGGCCACAAGATCGTGGGCGTGAAGAAGAACGGCGTCGCCGTGGGCGGGCTGGCGCTTCCCGCGTTCGAGATCGAAATCGAATTCGCCGGCGGCGTCTCGGAGCCGGTCTATTTCGAAATCCAGGTGGGCGCCACGACGCCGATCGAGCTCGACCTGCTGGGGTACGCGTACCTCGTGGAAGGCGACACGGACGCGCTGGTCGGCGAGGACGCGCACCTGACGTTCGGGATGCGCGATCCCGACGGCGGCGACGACGACGATCCGCCGCCCGGCGCGTGGATCAGCAGCGTGTACGTGAACGGCCGGCCCGCCGAGGCGTCGGCCGATCTGACGATTCCGTCCGTGCAGCCGGGAACGCGCGTGGTGGTGACGACTTCGGTCCCCCGCGACGCGCCCGAAACCCCCTGGCACTCCTACACGAGCCGCCATGCGTTCTGGAACGAGACGGCGTTCGACGCGGCGTTGCCGGTGGCGCAGGGGGCGTTGGACGCGACGGACGAATACCTGCTCGAACTGTTCGGCACGGGCGGCGGCGGCGCGCGGCTTTGCCCGCTGACGGCCGCGGAGCGCGGCAATCCCGCGCCGGAGGCCGTTTGGACGCTGCCGCACGGCCACGCGCTCTTCGGCGGCGAAATGCGCGGCGGCGCCGTGGCCAAGCAGCTGGACGTCGCCCTGCTCGGATCCGCCGACGGCGCGTTCATGGTTTCCGCGCCGCTCCATTTCGCCTTCGGCGAGACGTTTTCCGCCGCGAACACGTTCCGCGTGACGGCCGTGACGCCCGCGGGCGACGCGGCGGCGACGCCCACGGCGTTCGCGTTTTCGCCCGACGCGCTGTGGCTCTACGGCGGCGGCGGGAGCATTTCCGGCGTGAACAAGTACCGGGTGCTGGACGGACTCAAGTCCGCCGGCACGAACCTCGTGCTGGAAGCCAACTTCGCGTTGGGTTCGGAAAACCAGGCCTGCGAGTCGCTCGTGGTCGGCGCGTTCGGCGGCGAAGCGTTCCTGTACGCGATCGGCGCCGCCGACCGGAAAATTTACGTGGTCAAACTTTCCGACGGGTCGGTGGCGGACACGGGCGTCGTCGCCGCGACGCCGCATGACGCGATGGCGCTGACGGCGAAGTCCACCGCGGAGCCGCACTTGACGCTGTTCAAGGGCGCGACGGGCGGCGGCGACGCGGCACTCGTGGTCCATGCCGCGGATCCCGCGACGGGCGCGCTCGGGGCCGAGCCCGTGAAGGCGTTCACCGGCGCCCAGCTGGGCTCGTTCGCCGGTTTCGGATCCGTGGACGCTTCGTCGGCCGGACCCGCCCGTTCGCTGACGATCGCGGACAACGAGGCGTTCGCGATTTTGGGAACGGACTGGAACTCGTCGCCGTCCGGGCTGGGCGGCACCGTGACGCACGGCCGCCGCGTCGTGCTCGGACCGATTTCGTCCCTGAACGTGGTCTACACGGTCGTGAACGGCACGCTCGACGGCGCCGACGAAGGGGCGGAAGGCGAGGTTGTCTTGGACGGCACGTCGGCGACGCTGTCGTTCACCAAGGCGGAAGCCACGCTCGCGTTGCGCTCCGTGACCGTCAACGGCGAAGCCGTGGAAGCGACGAAGACGCCCGGCGGCTGCACGCTTCCGATCGACTACACGCAGGTCGTGGACGGGACGATCGAAGTCGTGGTGGACTTCGAAGTTCCGGCCGTGTCGGTTTGGGTGGTCGGGCCGGCGGATTTCGACGTCAGCGAAGACGGACAGACGTACAAGTTCATCGAACGGGACGAAACCGAAGTCTATTCGGTCTTCGCCAACGGCGTCGCCATTCCGCTGGAGCGTTTCGAGGATTGGGAAAGCGTGGAACAGGAAGACGGGAGCATGGTTCCCGTTCTCGTTCGTTTCGGCGTGAAGTATTCGGCGGCGGGAATCACGGAGGACGTGCGGCTCGTGGTGGCGGCGCGCGAACGCGAAACGCCGGTCGACCACCCATGGTGGGAGAACCCCGGCGTCCGTTCGACCGCGGCCGCGCCGGCCGGCGCCGTGCAGGCGGCCTACCACTTCGCGGCGGCCGGCGCGCATTTCGCGTACACGCAGGACGGCACGGGGCGGCTGTTCAAGCGACTGGCCGGCGACCTCGTGGCCTGCAAGGAAATCGCGCCGGCGGCGCATCCCGGCCTTTCCGGCGCGGGCGTGTGCGAGCGCTTGAACGTGGTGCTGTTCGGCACGTCCGTGCCGGGCGCGCCGATCCTGTCCGCGGAAATCGCGCCGTCCGCCACCGGAGGTCCGGAAGATCCCGTCGAGATCGGCAACGACCTCGGCCTGGCGCTGGACCAGTTCGCGTTTTCGGAAGACGGCGGCACCCTCTACGCGATTTGCCCGGCGAGTTCGACGGCGGCGGATTGCGAAAAGATCTACGCGTTCGAGATCCGGCACGCGCTCAAGCGGGCGGGCACGCATTTGCTGTTCTCGCAGGCGTTCGATTTCGGGTCGGCCGTCAAGTCCTTCGCGTGTGCGACGAACGCATCCGGCGCCGTGGTGGCCTACGCGCTGTTGGCGAACGGCACGCTCGCGGCGCGCAATCTGACGTCCGTCGGCGCGGCGGCCGCGTTGCGAACGGAACCGTTCGCGGGCGGCGCGGCGGGCGGTTCGGTGTTCGTTTCCGCCGCGGGCACGGCGCGTGCGCGCATCACGGTCGCGTGGTCGAACGGCGAGAAGAACCGCGTCGAAGTGTTCGGGTTGACGGCGGACGGCGCCGCGCTTGCCGGTTCCGAGCCGCTGGCCGCGTTCGACGACGCCGATCTCGCGTGCCTCGGAATCTCGTCCGTTTGCGCGCATCCCGCGGTTTGGGCGAGTGCGGACGACGGCACGGCGTTCGTCTTCCACGGCGGCATCACGGGACTCTCCTACGATCCGGCCTACGTCATCACGTTCGACGTGCGCGGCGGCGCGGCGTACACGAACGGCGCGGCCGTGACGTCGCCGTACGCGGTGAACTTCCGTTCGCCGTGCGACGTGCTCGATTTCCGCGGCTTGACGGACCTGCATTACCTGTCGGCGGCGGTCACGAACGGCGTCGTGTTTCCGTTCGACGAGCTGACGGCGCGCCACCCCACGAATTTCACGTTCCGGGGAACCGGCGCCGACGCGGTCGTGTCCGTGGGGTTCACGCCGGCGATGGACGCCCGCTTCGATTTGGTGGGCGGCGCGGACATGGCGAGGATCGTGCCCGTCGATCCCGCCGAAACGCGCCCGTACCGGCCCGGCGAAACCGTCACCTTCCAGGTGGAAGACGTCAAGGAAGGGTACCAGTTGGCGGCCATTTCCACCGGCGGCGAAACGATTCCGTGCGATCCGGCGATCGGCCAGTTCACCTACCGGTTCGTGGACCACGGCGACATCGTGGTCGCCTTCGCGAAGACGAACGCATGGTGGACGGCGCCGGCCGTGCGCAACACGATTCGCCGCAACTGGCAGGGCTCCGTGCCGACGGGACTCGGCTGCGACGGCACGACGGGCGAACTCGTCTTCGGCCGCGGCGACGCCGCGCATCCCGGATTCACGCACTACGCCGGCGCGGAAATCGTGGAAACGGTCGATCCGGTTTTGGCGCCGGACCACGAGATCGCGGGCAAGACGCCCGACGTCGCGCGCGATCCGCTCGACTCCGAATGCGCGCCGTACGCCGCCGTTTCGGCGTTGGCGGACCTGGCCGTCGGTTCGCCGGCGTCGGCCGAAGGCCAGCTGGCGTACTACGTGCTGAGCGCCGAGTGGTCGGCGGGCTGCGGTTTCGCGGTGATGCAGAACGACGCCATCCGGGCGTCGATGGCCGCGAAGAAGATGATGGCCTTCAGCGGGCAGAAGGTCGGCGCGGCGTTCCCCGCGCTGTACGGATACGATCCCGGCGCCGGCAAGGTCGCGCGCTACACGTACGAAATCACCACCGAAAAGCGGTGTCTGGTTTCCGACGTGTTCGAAGAAAAGGATTTCCCTGCGGGCCTGGCCGGGTTCACGTGCCGCACGGTGGCCGGGCGGGACGTGCTGTACGCCGCCAACGGCGCGCACGTGTACGCCTTCGATTTCGCCGCCGGCGAACTGACGGACAACCGCTACGAATTCGACGAGCCCATGCACGCCTCGCAGGGCGTCGTCGGGCTCCAGGTGACGGGCGTCGCCGACGGCACGCCGCACGTCATCTTGCTCAACAAACCGTACAAGACGGTGGAGCTCGTCGATTCCGGCGAGCCGGTGCTGGACGAAAACGGCGAACAGATTTACGAAGAGGTGTTGAACGACGACGGCACGCCGGACATGAGACTCGTCACGCGCATCGACCCCGTCACGAACTGGTTCGGCGGCGTTTCGGTGTTCGCGCTGTCCAACGACTGCCGCACGCTCGTGGGCACGCGCGCCGTGTTCGAGCACCAGGCGGGCAAGCACGCGCTCCCGGGCAGCGCCTGGGGCGCGTTCGGGACGACGGACGACGAGACGCGCGCCTTCAACCTCACCGCCGACGGCACGGGGAGGATGCGCCTCGAAACGGTGGAACACGCCACGGACACGTATTACGTCGAGGCGCAATTCGTCGATCCGTTCGGCAAGACGATCCGCCGCGACCGCTCGTACACGTTCACGCCGGGCGCGTCAGGCGCCACGCGCCTTTCCAGAACCTATTATGCCGACGATCGGTACGCGATCTCGGCCGTGGCGCTGAACGGACAGCCGGTCACGGACGAGACGGCGGTCTTCGAGAACAGATACTTGTACGATTCCGGGCTCGTCGAAGTCGAAACTGAAGCGGGATCGGACAGCTACGAGCGCGTCGTGACCCGGTACGAGCACGTCAAAATCACGGAAGGGTTCAAGCCCGTCATCCGCCAGCAGCTCGTGGGCGGCGTCACGTCCAGCCGCTCCGCCGAAGCGGAAATCGTTTCCGCCGGGTCGCCGTTCGAGGCGACGTACGCGCCGGCGGCGGGTTTCGCCGTGGCGTCGGC
>JAKSOX010000078.1 GCA_024405335.1 Kiritimatiellia bacterium | reverse complement strand
AGCATGCGCTGTTTCTGGCGCCGCGAACGGCGGCGTTTCTGCCGCCGTTTCTTTTCCGCCGCCTGGCGCGCCGCCGATTTGACGCCCTGTTCGCGTTCGAGGATCTTTTCGGCCAGCGCGCGCCGCGCCAGCCACCGGTTGATTTCGCGCGAACGGTTTTCGCCGCAACGCACCTGCATCCCCGAAGGCGCGTGGAAAAGCCGCACGACGTTCGACGTCTTGTTCGTTTTCTGTCCGCCGGGGCCGCCGCCGAGGATGAACGATTCTTCGAGATCCTCCTCGAACACCGACGCCCGCGTCATCAATTCCTGTATTTTTGCGATTGTTTCAGGCGTCATCATTTTGTATAATCTCCCTCATGAAAACTGCATTGGTTCCTTTGGCCGAAGGTTTCGAAGAACTCGAAGCCGTGGCCGCGATCGACGTGTTGCGCCGCGGCGGCGTGAAAGTCGTCACGGCGGCGCTCGGCGGCGACCGCGTCGTCGTCTCCGCGCATGGCGTCGCGCTCCAGGCCGACGCGCTGCTCGAAAACGTCCTCGAATCTCCTTACGACGCCATTATACTACCCGGCGGCGGAAAAGGCACGGAAAATCTGCTGGCGTGCGAACCGCTGGCCGCGCGGCTCCGCCGCCAAAAGGCGGAGGGCCGTTTCACGTGCGCGATATGCGCGGCGCCCACCGTGCTGGCGGCGGCCGGCGTGCTGGAGGGCGAGCGCGTGACGTGCTATCCCACCTGCGCCGGCGCCATGGGGCGTCCCGTCGAGGACGTTCCCGCCATTGCCGACGGACTCGTGGTCACCGGGCAGGGTCCGGGCGCCGCCGTGGCGTTCGCGCTGGCCGTTTTGGCGCAGCTGCAAGGCGCCGCCGCGGCCGAATCCGTCGCGGAAGGGATGGTAGTGGCGCCATGAAAAAAGTGCTGTGGATCGCGGCGGCCGTGCTGGCCGCTTTCGGCGTCGGCTACTGGCTGGCGTCGCGGCGTCCGGCCGCTCCGGCCGACGCAAAACCGGGCGCGGACGCCTTGGGTTCGAACGTGGTGGCCGTCGTCAACGGGCACGTGCTTTCGCAGCGGGAATACGCCCAGCGCGGCGCCACGCTGCTGGCGGACGCCAAGCGCACGGAGCATCTGGCGTACGCCCCGGAGAAGGAAGCCGAGGCGTTGGCGCATTACGCGAAGCAGGCGCTGCGCACGTGGATCGCCAAGGAGGTGATGCTCTACGGCGCCATTTCCGCCGGCGTGAAGCCCACGGTGAAGGACGAGCAGACGGCGTTCGGAGAAATCGCGCGCGCGCTCGCTTCGCGCAAGATGACTCCGGAGCAGTTCTTCAAGGAAGGCCCGTTGGACGAAGCCGTCAAACGGCGCGATTTCTTCGACGCCGTCATGGTGTCGTGTTTCGTGCGCGACCACGTCCGCTCCAAGGTTTCGGCGACCGACCAGGACGTCGACGCGCGCGTCGCGGAGCTGAAGGACCTCAACGTCAAGACGACCAAGCCGGGGCAGAAGCCGCGTTTCCACACGGACCGTCCGTCCGTGCGCGCGATGCTTTTGGCCGAACGCGAAGCCATCGAGATGCGGCGCACGTTCCGGGAACTCTTTCCGAAAGCCGGGGTGAGGTGTCCGGCCCATCCCGAGTTCGAAACGGCGGAAGGCGTCGAGCCGCCGACGAAGGACAAAAAATGATCGCATTGTTTTTGGCGGCTTTGCCGCTCATGCCCGTTGCCGACCGCGCCCCCGTTCCGTCCACGGACGGAATCTCCGCGTCCGCCTATCCCGACGCGGACGTGGTGACGCTGGCCGACCGCACGTGCGTCCAATACGAGCCGGACGGCACTTTCACGGAGTGGAACGACGAATGGCGGATGGCGCTCACGGAAAAAGGGCGCCGCGCGCTGCGCACCGTCACGCTCGGCGTGTCCCGGCGCTACGGCGACGCCGAGATCCAAACCGTCGAAATCGTCGGCACGAACGGCGTTTTGCGCGTCGTGGATTTCGCGAAAACGCTCAAGGAGGCCACGGACAATTCGTCCATGGGGATGAACATCTACGATCCTCTGGACCGCGTTCTTTCCTGCGGCGTGCCCGACGTGGGCGTGGGGGAAACGCGCCATCTCACGACCTGCCGCCGCACGACGCGCCCGATGATGCGCAACGCGTTTTCGTCGTCCGCGCTGCTCGAGTCCACGCAGCCCGTGCTTTCGGCGTCGTTCGCCGTGGACGCGCCGCCCGGGCTGCCGATCGCCGCCGCGAAATTGCGCCATCCGCTTTCCAACACGGTGACGCGCCTGCCGGACCGGCCGCTGCCGAACGGGAGAACGCGTTCCGAATGGGTCGCCACGCGCGTGCCGCAGGCGTTTCCCGAGCCGAACATGCCGGCGTTTTCCTCCGTCGCGCAGAAGGTGATCGTGTCGACGAATCCCGACTGGCCCGCCGTGTCGCGCTGGTACTGGAACCTGTGCCTGCCGCATTTGGAGAAGACGGACGCGGCGATGACGAACAAGGTGCGGGAGCTCGTGCGCGACTGTCCGGACCGCACGGCGAAGATCCGCGCGATTTTCAAATTCGTTTCGCAGGAAGTGCGCTACATGGGGCTCACGCTGGAAGAGGAGTCGCCCGGTTTCGCCCCCCACGACGTTTCCATCACGTTCCACAACCGCTACGGCGTCTGCCGCGACAAGGCGGCGCTGCTCGCGTCGCTTTTCCGCATCGCGGGATTCGAGGCGTACCCCGTGCTGATCATGGTGGGGCCGAAGCTGGACGAGGACGTGCCGACGCCGTTTTTCAACCACGCGATCACCTGGTGCGAAGGGCAGCTGATGGACGCCACGGCGGAGTCCACCAAGGACCTGCTTCCGGCCTATTTGATGAACCGGTCCTATCTCGTGGCGCATCCCGAAGGCCGCGGGATAGCGGTTTCGCCGATCACGCCGCCGTCCGACAACGCGCTGCGGGCGGACGTTTCCGGCACGCTCCAGCGCGACGGTTCCGCGACGATTTCCGCCACGCTGCGTTTCGGCGGCATCAACGACAACGCCTACCGCGGCGCGTTCCTCAAGATGACGCCGGTCCAGCGCCGCCTGTTTTTCGAGCGCAATCTGCAATCCGTCGCGGAGGGCGCGGAAGTGCTCGCGTGCGACGTCAAGCCGGACGACTTGCGCAACACCGACGCGCCGCTGACCGCGTCCCTGACGGCGCGCGTTCCGGATTTGGTCCTCAAGGGCGAAACGCGCCGTTCGCTCGTCGTGCCGTTGCTTTCGACGGAGTTCGGCGTCGCGAATTTCCTGCTCGCGGGGAAGACGGCGCTCGCCGAACGCCGGTTCCCGCTGGTGGTTTCCACCACCGCCGAGGTCGCGGAATCGCTGACGCTCGAGTTCGACGGCGATGCGTTGGGGGACGCGCTCGCCTTGCCGCCGGAGGTCGACTACCGGGCGGGCGGATACCGCCACGTCCGCACGCTGGCCGTCACCAACGGCACGCTTCGCGCCACGTGCCGGACGACGGTCGCCGATCTGGAATACGCGCCCGCGGACTACCTCAAACTGCGCGACGCCAAAAAGGAAATCGAAACCGCGACGCGCGCGCATCCGCTTTTCGCGCCGCCCGATCCGCGCAAAACGGAACATCTGTTCGAGCGTCTCTACCGCGCCGACGTCGAGCTCCTTTCGCCGCACGACTTCGTCACGACGCGCGAGACGGTCGTCGAAGTGCTCGACGCGCAGGGGAAGCGTTCCGCCGCCGAAAAGAAGTTTTCCTTCAATCCGCTTCTGGGCGGCGTCGAAATCTTGTCCGCCACGGTCTCCAACCGCGACGGGCGCGTGCATTGCGCGACCGCCAAGGAGATGAACGTGATGGACGCCGGGTGGGTGGCGTCCGCCCCGCGGTATCCGGCCGGCAAGACGCTCGTGGTCAATTTGCCTTCCGTGGAAATCGGTTCCGTCATCCGGATGGTGGTGCGCAGCGTCGTCACCAATTCGCCGTTGCCGTGGACGAGTCTGGTGCGGTTCGACGACGTTTCGCCCATCGGGAAAAAGGAACTCCGCGTGCACGGCGCGCCGTTCACGGTCGGAAATCCCTTCGGCAAGCGGCGGCTGGAGCCCGTTCTCACCAACGACTGGAGTTTCGTGGCGGAAAACCCCAAGCCGCTGCCGCGCGAATCGTCCACCGCGCCGTCGTTGCTCTGGCGCGACGCCGTGCTCTTTTCCGCCGGGGACTTCGAGCCGTTCGGGAAGGCGCTGACGCGGGCGCTGGAGGCGGCGCGCGACGCGGGTTCGGAGCAAACCGCCAAAACGGCCCGCGAACTGGTG
The DNA here is from genome assembly GCA_024405335.1 of Kiritimatiellia bacterium. GTDB lineage: Bacteria > Verrucomicrobiota > Kiritimatiellia > RFP12 > UBA1067 > UBA1731. The sequence goes on along the minus strand of JAKSOX010000078.1, from coordinate 3,786 downwards.
GCGGCGGCCGGCGCCGATTCGGCGGAAGCGAAGATCAAGGCCGTGCGCGACCATCTCTTCAGGCGCGTGCGCATCGCCGGGCCGTCCTTCGGAGACCTGCCCATGGACCGCTCGTTTTCGCCGCCGGACGTCGTGCTCGCGGACGGCTACGCCACGGCGTACGATTGGCTCAACGCCTATTTCGCGATGCTGGAGGCAATTGGGTTCGATCCGGAATTCGCGCTTCTCGGCGGCGACCGCGGAACGGATCCCGCGCTCAGGGCGCTGAACCGGCGCATTCCGCAAGTCGACGATTTCAACAATCTGGTCATCCGGCTTTCCGTGCGGGAAGGGGGCTGGTGGTGGCCATGGGGAACGGTGCGCACCTATTGGCTCGACTGCGAAAACGAATACACGCCGCTGGGCGTGCGCGACTATCCTGGCGAAACGGCTTTCCTGCCGGCGTCGGGGACGTTCGAAACGCTCCCCGAGTCGGACGCGCCCGATTCGGAATCCCGCCAGACCATTCTGCTGCGCGAAAACGGCGATGCCGATTTCATCGTCGAAAACCGCGTCTGGGGCGTGGCCGTGGGCGCCAGGCGGAAACTCTACGCCGAGATGCTGCCGGAAGCGCGCGCACGGCATTTCCGCGCGATCCTGGGCGAGTTGGCCGAGAACGCCGAGGCGACGCGCGAGCTGGAGACCGAATTGGCCGGCTACCCCTTCGCGCGGCGCTACGAAGCGCACGTGCCCGGCTTCGCCACCCTGCAGGACGGGGCGATGTCCGTGGAGCTGGCCGCGTTCAAGACGGGCTTTTTCACCGCCGACGAGCAAACCCGCCAGACTCCCATCGGCCTGGCGTCCACCGGAAAGACGCGCTCCGTTTTCCGGATCGTGTTCCCCGACGGATACACGGAGCCGGAGGCGATTCCGGAGGCGTGGTCGCTGAAACTGCCCGGCGAAGAAACCGCCGAATGCGAATTCGACGTGTCGTCGGCCGTCGGCGACGACGGTCGCCTGTGCGTCACCCTGACGCGCACCCGGCGCCGCGCCGCGGACCTGGTTCTGCCGCCGGAATTCGCGGCGTTGCTGCGCAACTGGAACCGGCGCGTCGCTTCGTCGTCCGGGCGGACGGTCGTGGTGCGCAAGAATGCGCCCAACGCGCCTTGAGCCGTGGTGGATTCGTTAGGAAACGTGAACGGTTTTGGCGGACGGGGCATTGTTTTTAAAGGGCGGCCGAGATCGGTCGCGCGCGAAAAGGGGTGAAGTGAACGTGAAATCGATGATGGCGGCGATTGCCGCATGCGCATGCGCGAGCGCTTTCGCCGGGGCGGAGTCCCCGGCGACGTTCCGCCAGCGGTACAAGCTCGATCCCGTGCAGGAGCGGGAGAACGTCGAGCAGGTGGCGAAAGACGCCGCGGCGGCGAAGCGGCAAGACGCGAAACTCGCGTACTACGTGGTGCCCGCCATGGGCGCGACGAAGCGCCTCTCCGGCACGTATCCCGTGGACGGACGTCCGTTCGGCACCGTGTCGTGGGTGGCCGCGCGCGACGAGTACGAGCCGGCCTCCGTCCAGTTTTTCCCGTACCAGGACGAAGACAAGGTGGAAATCGTCGCTTCCGACCTCGTGGGCAAGCACGGCGCGATTCCCGCGTCCGCGGTCGATTTCGCCGTGGTGAAAATCTGGTACCAGGGCGGCAGCGCGTGGTACGGGTATTTCCACGACAACGACCATCCGCAGGCCGTGCCCGAACTTCTTCTGCACGACGAAAACCTCATCCGCGTGGACGACGAGAAGAAGGACTACTACGTGCGCTACGACACGCCCGGCGTGAACACGGGCTATTGGCAGTGGATGAGCGCGCGCTTCGAGGTCACGGATTACCGGATCGACGGACAGGCGCTCTGTCCGCACATGATCCACGACGCGGACGCGATCCGTCCGTTCGCGCTGAACAAGCACGAGTTCAAGCAGATCCTCGCCACGGTCCACGTGCCGAAAGGCGCGGCGGGCGGCGTCTACCGCGGCACGATCGCGGTGAAGTCAGCCCGCGGCGAACTCGCGCGCATCCCGATGCGCCTGCGGGTGTTGCCGCTGGACCTTCCCGAGCCGAAGACGGACTACAATCCCGACAAGCGCTACTACCTGTGCATGTACGGCTCGGTCTCGCCCTTTCCGAAGGTGAACCGCAACCTCGCGGCGCACAACGCGAAGACCCCGATGGAGTTTCCTCGGGTGAGCACGAACGAGGCGGAGCTCGCGAAGCAGCTGGCGAACGCCAAGGAGTGGGGCCTCGACGCGGGGCCGTGCTTCGCCGGCATCGAAGGATGCATGACGCAGACGTCCATCCCCATGACCGAAAAGGACAAGGCCACGATCGACACGGCCCGCGCGAAGTACGCGGCCCTGATGAAGGCCGCGCGCAAGGTGTTCGGCGAGGACTTCCGGGCGTTCAGTTCCGGACAGGACGAGGGACCGTTGTGGACCGTGAAGGGCGAGCGCAACATTTGGCGGGCCGCCCACGAAGCCGGCCTCGACATCATGGCCACCACGTTCTACAATCGCCACTTCCTGTGCGACCTCGATTTCTTCGTCCAGCCCGGCATGCCCGTGGAACGTCGCGCGGAGAACGTGCGGCTCTTCCACCAGATGAACCCGAAGGGCCTCTGCGGCTGGTACGCGAACCCGCACTGCGGCCCCGAATCGCCTGACTACATGCGCCGCATCCACGGTCTCATGGCATGGAAAGCCGGCTACGACGTGTCGTCGAACTACTGCTGGTACCGCAGCAACTGGAACGACTTCGCCGTGCCGTTCGAACCGCAGATGCGCGGACTCGTCGCCGTCTACGCCACGGCGGACGACGTGATCGACACGCTCGCCTGGGAGGGCGTCCGCGAAGGATTGGACGACATCCGCTACGCGACGCTCCTGAAGCAGACGGCGTTCAAGGCACTCGAGTGCCGCTTCAAGGCGCCCGCGGCCTACCATCTCGGCCGCGCCGCGCTTGGCTACGTCGCCCACTGGGACGGCTACCGCGGCGACCCCGACACGTTTCGCAAGGAATGCGTGAACTACGTGCTCAAGATGAACGATCTCATGAAGGAGACGAAGTGATGAGCAGACTTTTCGTTTTCGCGTGTGCGGCCGCCGTGGCGTTTTCCGCCGCCGCCAAAATCACCGAACCGCTCTACACGGGCGAATTCCTCTACGGCATCAACCAGCACAAGGGCGACACGCATTACGCCGCCTGGCGCGACCAGGCCCGAGCCGAGTATTTCGCGCCAGGCGCCAAGCTCGATCGCCGCGCGTTCGACAAGGCCGTGGACGGCGCGATCGTGAACGGCGACGAACCGTTCGCCGCCGAACTGGTCGCGCTGGGGAAGAAAACCTGGCCGAAGGACCGCGCGCGTTGGGCGGCGGCCGAGGCGCGCGTCGCGATGGCCTCTGGCGACCGCAAGGGGTGCGCGGCGAAACTGCGCGAACGGCTCTCCTTCGGCTGCAAGCCGGCGGAAACGAACGCGCTCGTCCGGCAGATCGCCGTGATGGAGAAGGGCGTCAAGGGCTTCGACGAGGCGATCAACGGCTCGCCGGCCGGCACCAACGCTCTGCTGCGTCTGCGCGCGTTGCGCGAAACGTCGCTTGAACTCTTCCGTCTTCGAGACTGGGAAAGCTGCACGGCGATCCGCGACGAAATTCTGACACGCTGCTACAAGCCGTTCGTGCGCCGCGTCTGCAAAGCCCGCTACGCGGCGGACTGCCCGAAGAGCGCCGAGGCGTTCGCGCGTTCGCCGTTCTACAAGGAC
>JAKSOX010000077.1 GCA_024405335.1 Kiritimatiellia bacterium | reverse complement strand
CGGTAGCCGATGTTGGTGTGCGTCTTGCCGGCGTCGTCCGTCCAGACGACGCGGAACGTGAACATGCGTTCGGGCTCGACCATGCGCTTCAGGAGGTCGGCCTTTTCGTATTCGGGATGCTTGTCGACGACGGGCGAGAGCGAACTCAGCACCTCTTCGACGGTCTGAACGAACTCGGGTTCGTTCGCGTGTTTTTCGCGCACGTACGCGATGGTTTCTTCAACGTATTTGTTCATGGATTGTTCCTTGTTGCACTTTCGGCGCCGGAGAAATTATCGGTCGGGCCGCAATGTTTTTGATACCCCGTGCGCAGAAATTATCGAGGGGGCTTGAAAGTCACTTCGCGGCGGGGGCGTTGGTCTCCGCCGGCTTGGCCGCCGGCTTGGCCGCTTCCGCCACCGGCTTTTCCGCCGGCTTGGCCGCTTCCTGGATGGCGAGCGCCGCCTTGTCGGCCGCCTCCAGCAGCGACGCGGGCTTGCGCGCGGGATCGTAGCGCTTGAGCATGTCCGCCAGACGCTCCACGCGCGTCTTGCCCAGCGCGTCCGCCTTTTCCTTCAACTCGTCCAGCGCCTTCAGCGCGCCATCCTTGTCGCCGGCGAGCGCCGTGCAGCGCGCCACGCCGAGCTTCGCCGTGAACGACACGGGGTTCGCGTCGTCCTGCGCGAGCAGGTTGAACTGCTCCTTCGCCTTGGCGTAGTCGGCGTCGCCTTCGTGGGAGTACGCGAGACCGAGCATCGCCACCGGCAGCAGCGCGTCGTCCTTCGCGGCCTTTTTCACGTACGCCGCGTAGACGTCGCGGGCGTCCGCGTAGCGCGCGGCGTCGTAGTAGCTCTTGGCCAGGCGCAGCTTGATCGCCGGCCCGATCTTGGAAGAACCGTACTTGGCGTTCGCCTCTTCGATTTCCTCCGTGGAATACGCGTTCATGAGCGCGTTGTTCGCCGCCTGCGCGCGGGCCTTCATCCAGCCCTTCACGCCGTAGACGACGCCCACGCACACCGCCGCCGCCGCCACGATGGCCAGCGTGGACTTGCCTTCTTTGACCCACCAGTCCCACACGGGGATGAGTTCCGGCGCCTTCTTGACGAAGGCGGGCAGTTCGGGTTCGGGAATCGTGTTGTTCTCTTCGCTCATTGTTCTTCACCTTGTTCGTTGTACAAATCGGCCCACTGGTCGAGCGTCGCCTCGCCGCGCCCTTCGGTGCGCGCCACGATGCGGTTGAAATCGAGCGCGTCCGGGAAGTCCCGGTTGCGGATGAAACGCCGCCGACCCCGCTGCGGCGGCTGCGACAGCCGTTTCACGGAATCGAGCATCAGCGTCGCGGCGAAATACGTCGCCTTCGGGATCTTCAGGTTTTTGAGCATCGTGCCCACGACCTCCCGGCTGTTGCCGCCCCGGGCTTTCGCCATCGCCGCGTACAGCGCCGCCACGCGGATGCCGTTGGAAATTTCGTAGCCCTGCTTCGCCATGGCGGTTTCGTAGCGGTCGAGCGTGGCGAGGTATTTCCAGGTGGACGACTTCGCGCCGCCGTCCGAATCGACGAACGCCGCCAACTCCGGCAGCAGGTCGCCCATGAGCCCGTATTCCCACAGCATGCGGAACGCCTCGCTGCTTTTGCCGTAGGGGAACAGGCGGAACACTTCTTCGCACACGCGCGGCGGCGCTGCGTTCAGAATGCAGGCGTGGAGCTTGCGCATCGCCTTGTCCGTGCCGCGCTCGATGGTGAAGCCGAGCCGGCTCGCGAACTTGATCGCGCGCATCATGCGCACCGGATCCTCGCGGAAGCGGATCATGGGGTCGCCGATCGACCGGATCACCTTCTTTTCGAGGTCTTCCAAGCCGCCCACCCAGTCGATCACCGAAAAATCGCGGATGTCGTAGAACAACCCGTTCACCGTGAAATCGCGGCGGTTGGCGTCCGTTTCCGGCGTGCCGAACGTGTTGTCCTCGAACGGGCCCTCGGCTGCGTGCTCGATGATTTCGCCCACGGTTTGCGAGTTCTGGCGGAACGTCGCCGTCTCGATCACTTTTTCGCCGAAACGCACGTGCGCCAGGCGGAACCGCCGCCCCACCAGAAAGCAGTTGCGGAACGCGCGTTTCACCTCGTTGGGCTTCGCGCTCGTGCCCACGTCGAAATCCTTCGGAACGCGGCCCAGCAGCAAATCGCGCACGCCGCCGCCCACCAGATACGCGACGTATCCCAGCTTGTCCAGCCGGTACAGGACCTTCAACGCGTCCGGGTCGATGTTTTTCCGGGAAATGCAATGCTCCGGCCGCGCACGAACGACGGGCGCGGCCGTTTTTTTCTTTCTCGACAAGAATCCAAACATCAAGGTGCGTAGTATGCCAAAAAGACGGGCTGAAATCAAGCGAAATCCGCTCTCGGACGACGCGGCGCCGCCAGATCAGAACCCGAAGTAGTTTTTGGCGTTGTTGTAGGAGACGTCCTCCACGATTCCGCCGAGCCACTTCAGGTCGTTCGGGATTTCCCCGCGCTCGACCTCTTCGCCGAGCTTCCGGCAGAGGATCCGCCGGAAATACTCGTGGCGCACGTAGCTGAGGAACGAGCGCGAATCCGTGAGCATGCCCACGAAGTTGCCGAGCGCGCCCAGCGACGCCAGCGCCTCGAGCTGCTTTTTGATGCCGTCCTTCTGGTCCAGGAACCACCACGCCGCCCCCAGCTGGAGCTTGCCGCGGCCGGGTCCTTTCTGGAAGCAGCCGATGATCGAGGCGACCGCTTCCACGTCGTTCGGGTTCAGGGAATACAGGATCATGCGCGGCAGCGCGTCCTCCCTTTCGAGACGGTCGAGCAGTTTCGCGAGACCTTTCGCCGGCGAGGAGTCGTTGATCGCGTCGCATCCGGCGTCCGGACCCATCCGGCGGAACGCCCGCGTGTTGAGGTCGCGGAGGCAGTTGAAATGGAGCTGCGTGGTCCAGCCGGCCCGCGCGTCCATCTTGAGGCATTCGAAGAGCCAGTCGGCGTAGCGGCCCGATTCGGGCACGTCCACGAGGCCGTAGTCCGACAGTTTGCAGCCGTGCGCTTCGAAATGGCGGTGGCGTTCCGCGAGATGCGCCATCGGATCCTTCTTCGTGCGGACCGCCTCCTTGAGGACGCGGTCCGGCCGCCACGCGGGCAGGATTTTCGTTCCGAACGGCTCCGCCGCGATCCGTTCGTGGAAACGCAGGTCGTCGTCCGGATCGTCCGTGGTGCACACGACTTCCACGCGCGACTTCTTCATGAGCCCGCGCGCGGAGAAGTCCTTTTCCGCGAGCGCGCGGTTGCACTTCGCGTAGATGCGCTTCGCGCTCGCCCCGCACAGGCGTTCGAAAACGCCGAAATGGCGCGCGAGTTCGAGGTGCGACCAGTCGAAAAGCGGATTCCCCACGAGCCGCTCCATCGTTTTGGCGTACGCCTCGAACCGCTCCCAGCCGCCGGCGCGGCCGTCGTCGCCGCGCCCCGAACAGAAACGCTCGTCGAAACCGCACGCGCGCATCTGGCGCCACTTGTAGTGGTCGCCGCCGAGCCACACGTCCGAGACGTCGCTCCAGCGCTGGTCTTCGGCGATCTCCTGCGGCGGCAAATGGCAATGGTAGTCGATGATCGGCATCCGTTCGGCGTGCTCGTGGTACAGCGCGCGGGCCGTTTTCGTGGTGAGCAGGAAATCGTCGTGGATGAATGGTTTTTTCACGTTCTCGTCGTTCCTTTCTGGCGTCACCGGCGTCGGCGGATGAAATGCGGAATGCGGTCGAGCGGCACATCCAGTTCGATTTCCGCCGGACCCGTCACCACGGCGCCGTCGTCGCCCTCCCACGTGCCAGGCGGAATCGCCGCCTTGCGCCGGGTGCCAGGGCCCACCATCGGCGCCACCAGGAAATCGTCCCCCATCAGGAATTCGTCCTTCACCTTCGAATAGCCGAGGCCGGGATGGGAATATTCGAGCGCGCGCAGGATCGGTTCGCCCGTCCGGCCGGCGTTTTCGGCGAGCTTCACGAACCGTTCGGCGTGCTTCGCGCGCAACGCGACCGCGCGCTTGACGGCGGCGAGGTGTTCCGCGTCGAGCACCCGCCACGGCGCGGCGGAAAACTGGATCATCGGCGAAAGCGCCTGGCACTGCGCGCTTCGCACGAAAAGGTCCTGGTCGAGCTTCTTGCCGGGCGCGAAGCTCGAAAGCAAACCGCCGCCCACCATGTCCGGCAGCACGAAGGGACAGCCCATGATGCCCGCCGCCGCCATGTCCGCGACGCAGCGGTGGAGCTCCTTCCACGTGTGGCCCTTGTCCGTCAGCCGCACCACGATCGCCCTGCCGCCCGTGCGCCAGCACTGCGCGCTCGGCATCGGGAACTGTTCGCTCCACTCGCAGAACGCGTGGCTCAAGTCGGCGGAGGACGCGTCGCGGTCGTGCGCGAGGCGGTTCGGCATCGAAAAATAGCGCGGATTGGTGGCGTCGAACTTGAATCCCGAAACGCCGTAGCGGTCGCACAGCCCGCGGAAGGTCGCCGTCGCCCACGCGACGCCTTCCGGACTCGTGAAATCCAAAACGCCGCTCCAGCCGTTCCACCAGTTGTACAGCACGGCGTTCGGACGGCCCTCGAAATCGAGCGAGCGGTCCGCCGCCATGAGCACGCCCTCCTTGCTTTGCAGGTGGCGGAACTCGCGCGAATCGGGGCTCACGTAGGCGCACGCCCAGAGCATGATCTTGAATCCGTCCGCGCGGAGCGCGTCGCACATCGCCTTCGGATCCGGAAACGCCCGGGGGTCGAAATCCCACGTGCCGTAGTCCGTTTGCCACGTGTCGTCGATCATGATGACGCCCGGCGGGAAACCGTTCTTTTTGAGATCCGCCGCGTACTTGAGCACCGCCGCCTGCGTCTGGTTGTAGCCGAGTTCGATCCACGTGCAGTATTGCGGACGCGCGAAGAACGACAGGTCCGGCGCCTTGCCGGACGGTTTCTGGAAGGTCTTCGACACGTGCCGGCAGGCGTCCGCCAGCGTCGTGCCCGCCTTGCCGAACAGCACCTTTGCGCGCGTGGGCTCCACCTTCACGACGCCGTCCCCGAACGTGAACGCGCACGGGTCGTCGCTCCAGATCCAGCGTCCCTTGTCGGAAACGAACAGCGAGGCGTTGCCCTGGAATTTGCAGCCCTCGCGCAAGTCCATCGCGTAACGCGCGCCGTGCGCGTCGATCGGCATGTCCCCGCCCAGATCCCAGGCGCCGCCCCACCATCCTTCGCCGGGTTCGGACGGCACCGCGACGGTTTCGGCGGCGGACGGCGACGGCTCCCGCGCCGGACTGCTCCCCGGGAAGCAAACGAACGGAGCGGCGGCCGCGAAAACCGAGGCGGCGAACCGGATGGTCTTGTGCGCGTCCGCCATGCCGTCACTTCAGCAGCTTCGCCTTCAGGTAGGCGCTGCGCTTCGCGTCCAGCGACAGGCGCGTGTCGGCGAAATCCTGAAGGTACTCAGAAAGGCGCGCCACCTCGGAGGCGTCCACGCCGTCGTAGGGCAGCGCCGCGACTTCCTTCGCCGCGCCGTCGAGTTCCCGCAGGTACGGCTTCACGACTTCGGCGTAGAACGGCGCGTCGCCCAAGATGGGGTCGTCCCAGAAATCGGCCGATTCCCACAGCGCGCGAAAGCGCTTGTACTCGCCCGCCGCCGCCCGCAGCACGCCGAGGCGCACCGCGGCTTCCGCCGCCGCCGGCATGTCGAAGCGCAGATGCACGCCGCGGCCGAGTTCGTGGACCGCGCCGCCGCCCAGGGACCCGAGCGGACCCGCCCAGCGGAACACGCCCACGAAACGCCACAGATCTCCCGCGCCGGACGGAATGCGGTCGTACGCAAGCAGCCACGGCGCGAACACGTGCACGACGATGCAGTCCTTGCCCGTGAACACGTCGCTCTTGACGTAGTCGCTCGTCATCTTGCGGCCGAACTGCGGCGAATCCCACTCCACGGGAACCGTGTTTTCGGGCTTGAGCGCGGAGAACAGCAGCCAATGCCAGCTCGCCTCGTCCCCCGTCTGAATGGAACATTCGGCGTAGAGGGCGTCTTCGAGTCCGGCGGCCGTTTTCCAGGCGTCGGGCGAATTGAGCTTCGCGTAGAAATGGACGCCCTTCGCGTCGTAGCACGCCGCGAACACGCCTTCCTTGCCCGGCTCGTCCGCTTCGAGATGCGGTTTCGGGTTGGACTTGAGCAGCGGATATTCCGAGGACCGCGTCGCGCTTTCGTTGCCGCAGCCGTACCACGTCCACACGTTGTACCGCGCCATGCGGTTTTCGGTGGCGAGCTGCTTGAACAGCTCCATGCGGTACGCGCCTTCGGCCGTGGCGGGCGCGTCTTCGAGGTACTTCACCACGTACCACACGCGCTCTTCGTTCCACCGGAGTTCGAAGGAAAGGCGCACGAGTTCGCGGATGCGGTCGCGCATTTCGGAATCGGACGAAAGGCCGTACAGGAATTTGCACGCCTGGCGCAGCGCGTCGAAGTAGGCCTTTTCGTCCTTGTCGCCGCGCAGTTCCGGAATCCGCGCGCCGAATTCGCCGGCCGTCGACGTCGACGCCAGCGTCTTGAGCACGCCGAGGTTGAAATGCGGATCGGTGTCGACGCGGCGGCCCGAGTAGTTGGCCGGGGCGATGGCGTTGTTCGTGCAGCACGCGAGCGCGGCGAGGCACGCCTTCTTGTCGCCGATCTTGTACGCCGTCTGCGCGGCGCCGAAAAACGCCGCGTCGGGCGAACGCGAAGCGGCCGCGTCCTCCAGCTGGAACGGCAGCAGCGCCTTGAGTTCGCCGTGGTCCGAAAGCCACCGCACGTACCAGCTGCGCATGCCGCGCAGGTCCGCGGGGCGCTTCACGGCCGGATCGCGCTTGAACGGCTCGTACGGAAGCTTGTTCGCGCGGGCGAGGCGTTCCACCTCGCGGGCGGCCTTCTCGCGCGCGTTCTCCTTCTCCCACGCGGCGGCGGACGAAGCGGCGAGCTTCTGCGCCTCTTGCCAGCGCGCCTTGGCCTGGACGAGGTCCTTCGCGAAAAGACCGCTCGCGCGGTCCAGCACGGCCATGTGGTCCTGCGGATCCATCGTCGCGCGCGCGTCGTCGAAGCGCTTCCAGAGGCGAACGCGCATGGCGGACGTCGCATGGCGCATCTGGCCGTCCAGATTGCCCACGAAGTCCATCGTCTTGCGGTCCGCGGGACGCGCGTCGATCTTCTTCGCGAGTTCCTCGAAGCCCGGTTCGTCGCCGAGCGCCGCGCGCGCCGCGAACTGCCGGACGAGCATGCGGTTTTCGAGATCGGGATACCGGCCTTGGATTTTGGCCGCGAACTCGGCGGCCATCGCGTCGACCGCCTTCCATTCGCCGCGGCGTTCGCGGAACTGGAAGAGCCCCTCCACGGCGCGAACGAGCTTGTTGGATTCGTCGCGGTTGCGCGGCACGGAGGAAAGCGCCTCGGCCTTCGCCTTCTCGAACGCGGCGAGCTTTTCGCCTTCGGAAACGCCCTTCGTCTTGCCGGCGATTTCGAACGCGCCGAAGTTGAGGCCGAAGGTCGAGCCGCCGTCGCGGAAACCGCCGGCGATGCCCTGGTTCTCGTCCGCAGCCGCCACGAGCGCCGCGCACGCGGCGGCGCAACAGAAACCGGAAATCTTGATTTGGCTGGAAAAGTTCATTTTCGTGTTCTCCTTCGTGACGGGATCATTTCTTCGCCGCCAGCGCGGCCTGCAGACGGAGAATCTTGTCCGTCATTTCCAAGCGCAGCGATTCGAGCGAACTGCGTTCGAAATCGACCTGCGCGATCCACGTGGCGTAGGCGCGGCCGAGGTACTGCGCGTCCACGTCCTTGCTCTGGCGCGCCTTCTCGGCGAGCTGCTTCAGGAGCGTGCCGTAGCGGATGTCGTCCACGGCCTCGCGCGTGCCTTCCCAGGCGAGCGTGTCGATCACTTCGTGGTCGGCGGGGTACGCGAGCATGAGGCCGCGCAGGAACGCCTCCTTCCACACGTAGAACTCGCTCCAGTCGTTGCGGAAGATGATGTACTGGCAGAACGAATCGTAGTTGTTGCGCCAGGTGAGCCAGCCGTAGACGCGGCGCGCGTAGTCCGGATT
>JAKSOX010000076.1 GCA_024405335.1 Kiritimatiellia bacterium | reverse complement strand
TTGCTTCGCAAGCGCACGCGCCTGAAAACGTGCTATAATAAAAGCTCTTTTTTGAGGAAGGACTGCAGATGAAACAGATTGGCGTGGGCATTTTGGGGTTCGGCACCGTGGGCGCCGGCGTCGCGGACGGCTTGCTGAAGCACCGCGAACTGATGGCGCAGCGGTACGGCGTGGACGTGGTGTTGCGCAAGATCGCGGATCTCGACGTTACCACCGACCGCGGCGTTGCGGTTCCCGCGGACGTGCTCACCACTGACGCGGCGGCGACGATCGCCGATCCCGCCATCGACGTGGTGGTGGAGACGATCGGCGGCACGGGCGTCGCCAGAAAATTCGTGTTGGACGCGCTGAACGCCAAGAAGAGCGTGGTCACCGCGAACAAGAAGCTTTTGGCCGAGCACGGGCGCGAAATCTTCGACACGGCGGCGGCGAACGGCGTGGACGTCTATTTCGGCGCGGCCGTGGGCGGCGGCATTCCCGTGATCCGCGTGCTGCGCGAGGCGATGGCGGCCAACGAAATCAACACGATCCACGGCATCCTCAACGGCACCTGCAACTACATCCTCACCCGCATGGAAAACGAAGGCAAGCCCTTCGACGAAGTGCTCGCGGACGCGCAGAAGCTCGGCTACGCCGAAGCGAACCCGTCTTTGGACGTCGACGGGTTCGACACGGCGCACAAGGCGTGCATCCTCACGGCGCTCGCGTACGGCTTCCAGCCCACGCTCGAACAGGTGCAGGTGGAAGGCATCCGCGACCTTTCCGGGCTCGACGTGAAGTACGCCGCCGATTTCGGCTGCCGCATCAAACTGCTCGCGGTGGTCGCCAAGGACGGCGACGAAGTCGAAGTGGGCGTCCACCCGACGCTCGTGCCGTTCTCCCACATGCTCGCGAGCGTGAACGGCGTGTTCAACGCGGCGATGTTCAACGGCGACATGAGCGAGAACACGATGTACTACGGCCGCGGCGCCGGGCGTCTGCCCACCGCGTCCACCGTGGTGGCCGACGTCTGCGACATCGCGCGCAACCTCGCGCACGGCGAAGTGCGCTACGCCCGCGCCGCACCCGTCTACAACGAGGGCAAGGTGAAGCTCCGCGCGGCGGGCGACATCGTGTCGCGCTTCTACCTGCGCTTCGAAGTGGCGGACAAGGCGGGTTCGCTGGGGCTCATGACCACCGCGCTCGGCAACGCCGGCGTGAACATTTCCGCGGCCACGCAGAAGGACCGCGCCGAGGGCGTCGCCACGGTGGTGATGCTCACGGATCCCGCGAAGGCCTCCGCCGTGGACGCGGCGTTCGCCGCGATCGAAGCGGCCGGCGTGCTCGCGGAAAAGCCCGTGAAACTGCGCATGCTGTGAAGGAAAACGCGATTCTGATGCACAGGATTCTGGCAAAGAAGCGGCTGTCGGAGAACGTCTTCCGCATGGAAGTCGAGGCGCCGTTGATCGCGCGCGGCCGGGCGGCCGGCCAGTTCGTGATCGTGATGGCGGACGCCGAATTCGGCGAACGCGTGCCGCTCACCATCGCCGACGCGGACGCCGAAAAGGGGTCCGTCACGCTGGTGTTCCAGGCGGTCGGCGCGACCACCATGAAGTTGGCGCGGCTGGAGCCGGGCGACGCCTTGGCGGCGGTGGCGGGTCCGCTCGGGCGCCCCACCTCGATCCGCGGCGCGAACGGCGAGCCCGCCGGCCGCGTGGCGTGCGTGGGCGGCGGCATCGGCGTCGCGCCGCTGCATCCGATCGTGCAGGCCCTGAAACGCGCCGGCAACCGCGTCACGGTGGTGATGGGCGCGCGCACGCGCGACCTCTTCGTGATGGAGGACGAAATGCGCGCGCTGGCGGACGAGCTGATCCTCGTCACGGACGACGGGTCGTCCGGCCGCAAGGGGCTCGTGACGGAGCCGCTCAAGGAGCTGTGCGCCGCGGGCGGCGTGGACGAAGTGATCGCGATCGGGCCGCCGGTGATGATGAAATTCTGCGCGTTGGCGACGAAACCGTTCGGCGTGAAGACGACGGTGTCGCTCAACACGATCATGATCGACGGCACGGGCATGTGCGGCGGCTGCCGCGTGACCGTGGGCGGCGAAACGAAGTTCGTGTGCGTGGACGGCCCCGAGTTCGACGGCCACGCGGTGGATTGGGACCAGATGATGCAGCGGCTTTCCACGTTCAAGCCGCTGGAGGCGTTGGCGCGCGACCATGCGTGCCGGATCGGGCTGGGCGGACGTCCGGCGACTGGAGTTTGACTTGACGGCGAAGGAAAAGATGGCGATCGAACCGCAGCGGATGCCCGAACAGGATCCGTCCGCGCGGGCGCGGAACATGCGCGAAGTCGCCCTGGGCTACACGCCCGAACAGGCGCGGCGCGAGGCGACGCGCTGCCTCGGCTGCCCCGCGAAGCCCTGCATGCGGGGCTGCCCCGTTTCCGTGGACGTGCCCGGATTCCTGGCGCAGGCGGCGGCGGGCGATTTCAAGGGCGCCTTGGCGACGATCCGCAAAAGTTCGCTGTTGCCGGCGGTGTGCGGGCGCGTGTGCCCGCAGGAAAAGCAGTGCCAGAAGTTCTGCACGCTCGGCAAGCTCTTCAAGGATCCGGAAAAGGCCGTGGCGATCGGCCGCGTCGAGCGGTTTTGCGCGGACTTCGCCGCCGCGGAGCCGGCCGCCGCCGCGCCGTCCCCACGCGGAAAAGGGAGCGTCGCGGTGGTGGGGTCGGGTCCGGCGTCGATCACCTGCGCGGCGGATTGCGCGCGCGCGGGCCTCAAGGTCACGATGTTCGAAGCGTTCCACAAGCCGGGCGGCGTGCTGGTGTACGGCATTCCTGAGTTCCGGCTGCCGAAGGACGTGGTGCGGCGCGAAATCGACGGGCTCGAGGCGATGGGCGTGGAGATCGTCACCGACTTCGTGGTGGGCCGCACGCTCAAGATCCCGGATCTGCTCGGCCGCCCGTACGACGCGGTTTTCGTGGGGACGGGCGCGGGGCTGCCGAAATTCATGGGCATCGAAGGCGAGAACCTCGTGGGCGTGTTCAGCGCGAACGAATACCTCACGCGCGCCAATTTGATGAAGGCCTACGACGAAACCCGCGCGGACACGCCGTATTGGCACGGGAAGCGCGTGGCGGTGCTGGGCGGCGGCAACGTGGCGATGGACGCGAGCCGCATGGCGCTGCGGCTGGGCGCCGAAAAGGTCTGGCTCGTGTACCGCCGCGGCGAGGCGGAAATGCCGGCGCGGCGCGAAGAAGTGCACCACGCGCGCGAAGAGGGCGTCGAATTCCTGATGCTCCGCAACGCCAAGCGCGTGCTGGGCGACGCGCAGGGCCGCGTGGCCGGGCTGGAGGTGCTCGCGTACGAACTGGGCGCGCCCGACGCGAGCGGCCGCCGGAGCCCCGTGCCGATTCCCGGCAGCGAATCCGTTTTGGACGCGGACACCGTGGTGGTGGCCGTGGGCAACGGCGCGAATCCGCTGGTGGCGGCGACGACGCCGGGATTGGACGTGGACGCGAAGGGCCGCGTGATCGTGGATCCCGCGACGCGGATGACGTCCATGCCGGGCGTGTTCGCCGGCGGCGACATCGTTTTGGGCGCGGCCACGGTGATTCTCGCCATGGGCGAAGGCCGCGCGGCGGCGAAGGGCATTGTCGACTGGGTGAACCGGAAACACGGAGAAGGGGGTGTGGAATGAAGCGTTTGGCGTTGGCGACGGCGGCGGCGATGCTGGCGGCGGCGGTTTGGGCCGCGCCGGGAGCGCGCGTGCCGGGCACGGGCATGGGCGGCGCGTCGCCGTTCGCGACGGACCACTATCCGGGGTTCGAGGACCTCGACGCGTTCGACAAGCCCGAACGCCGCACGCCGAGCTGGTTCCTGGGGCTGGAGAAGGACAACGCCGCCGACCAGTTCGCCTGGGCGAAGCGGATGGAGGCGGAAGGTTCCCTGCGCGCCGCGCGCCGCGGGTACGACGCCCTCGTGCGCCAGTGGCCGGCGTCGCCCGAAGCGCCGCAGGCGCAGCTCGCGCTCGCGCGGCTGTGGGAGACGAAACTGCAGGAATACGACGAAGCGTTCGACGCCTACGACTACCTGCTCGATTTCTATCCGCGCGCGTGCGACTACGCCGAAATCGTCGCCGAACAGTACAAGATCGTAAACCTGCTCGCCAAGAACAAGCGCACGTGGTTCGGCCTGTCGTTCACGTCCACGCGCTCGCTGCGCCGCAAGTACGAGCACGTCGTCCGCCGCGCGCCGGGCGCCGAATACGCCGCGGACGCGTTCCTCAAAATCGCGGACCTGCGCGAGCAGGATTCCGACTGGGAGGAGGCCGTGAAGGTGTACGGCGCCGTGCAGAGCCGCTACGACGGCACCGTGCAGGCGCGCACCGCCGCGTACCTCGAAGCGGCGGCGCGCATGCACCTGGCGCGGCGCCTCGCCTACAACAACCCGCGGCTCAAGGACACGCGCGGATACCTCAAGCTCGCGCTCCAGCGTTATCCCGACCACGAGCGCGCCGAGGAGATGAAGGGCTGGATCGGCGAGATCGACACCTGGCTTTCCGAGGAGGACTGGAAGAGCGCGCGTTTCTACGACACGCGCCAGCGCACGCGGCACGCCGCGCTTTCCGCCTACGAAAAATTCGTGAAAGAACACCCCGATTCAGCGCACGCCGACGAGGCGCGCGCGCGCATCGACGAAATCAACGCAGCCCGCGGCGCCGCCGCCGAAAGGAAATGACCATGAAAAAACTCGTCGCAACGTTGCTCCCCCTGGCGCTTCTGGGCGCCTGCAGAACCGACTACCGCTGGACGTCGCGCGTGCCGGAAGAGCTCCGCACCGTGGCCGTGCCCGTGTTCGAGAACCGCACGCAAAGCGCGGAACTCGGGCCGATCTGCACGCAGTACGCGCTGCGCGAGTTCCAGCGCGAGGGCACGTTCAAGATCCGCAACCACGGCGAATCCGCGCTCGAAGTGCAGGGCGCGATCGTGGAGGCCACGCGCAGCGGCGCCGCTTTCGACCGCAACGACGGCGTGAGCGCCCGGGAATACCGCTACCGCGTGAAGGCCGAGATCACGCTGCTGGACCGCAAGAACGAGCGCGTGCTGGTGGACCGCCGCGCCTATTTCGGCGAAACCACGTTCAGCGCCAAGGACGACGTCCTCACCGGGCAGCGCAACGCCGCCCAGCGCGTCGCCCAGGACCTTGCGCGCCAGATCGTCGACGACGTGTGCTCGCATCCGTACAACAAGGCGGAGCCGGCGCCGGCGCCGCGCCAGTAGGATGCTGGCCGCGCTCCAGCGGGGCGTTCCGATCGCGCGTCGGCCCTTCGAAGAACTTTCCCGCGCGTGCGGCTGGTCGGAGGCCGAACTGATCGCGTTCGTCGCGAAATGCCGCGAAGAGGGCATGGTGCGCCGTTTCGGCGCCGTGTTCGACGCGCGGCGCATGGGATACCGCTCGGCGCTTTGCGCCGCCCGCGTTCCGGAACCGGAAATCTCCGTCGCGGCCGCACGCGTTTCCGCGCTGGCGGGCGTGACGCATTGCTATCGCCGGGTTCCGCGCGGCGCACGGGATCCCGCCTGCCCCAACCTGTGGTTCACGCTTTCGTACCCCCGCGCGTCGTTCGACGCGGCGCAGGCGGACGCGGAAGCGCGGCTGGCGCCGCATCCGGTGCGTTTCCTGCCGGCGACGAAGCGCTACAAGGTGGACGTCGTGTTCGGCGGCGCCGCGCGGGAGCGCGACGAATCCGTGGAAGACGCGCTGCCGCCGCTCGACGCGCGCGAACGCGCCATCGTGCGGGCGCTGCAGGGCGACACCGTCGTGCGCGCGGACTACTTCGCCGCGCTCGCGGAACGGCTGGGCGAAAAGGAGTGGCGTCTGCTTTCGACGCTCGAGTTGTGGCGCCGGCAGGGACGCCTGAAGCGCATCGGGCTGCTGCTCAGGCACCGGGAGGCGGGCTGGACGGCGAACGGCATGTGCTGCTGGCGGATCGCCGGCGACACGGCCGACGCCGGCCGCGCGCTGGCCGCGCGCGGCGAAGTGACGCACTGCTACGAGCGCGCTTCCGCGCCGGAGTTCCAGTACAACCTCTTCGCGATGGTCCACGCGCGTTCCGAGGGCGAAGCGGAAGCGCAATTCGCCGCCCTGGACGCCGTGGTGCGGGCGGCGGCGGGCGACCGCGCGGAAGCGTCCACCATGCTGCTTTCGACGAAGGAATACAAGAAAACGTCGCTCGCGTTTTTCGCGTAGGCGACGGGAGGCGGCAAAGGAACTCGGTACGCGGGATTCAAACGGGGAAAGAACGATGAAGACGGCATCTTTGGTTTTGGTTTCCGCGTTGGCGGCGCTTGGGACGCTGGCGGCGACACGGCCGCCGGCGGAAGGCGTTTACGTCAATTCCGACGCCTGGAACTTCTGGATCGACGAGAAGATGGCGTCGATGGGCCGCGAGGAACTCAAGGCGGCAATCGAGAGGGACGTCGACTTCTACGCGGCGAAAGGCGTTCGGGCCGTCCTCTACAACATGAACATCCAGCGGTGCTTCTATCCGACGAAAGCGGCGACGCCGTTCTGGAAGGACGTCGCGGTCGACGCGGACGGCCGGATGCTGCTGCGCGGCAAATTCTCGACTTCCGACGCGACGCTGCGGACGATGTTCCGGGCCGTCACGAACATGGTCGCGCAGTTCCCGGAATACATGCGCCACCGCTACGACCACTGCCACAAGAAGGGAATCGAGATGTGGCACTCGTTTCGCGTGAGCGACGTGCACGGCACCGCGCTCGGCGGCGAACGGGGACTGCACTCCGACCTCTGGCTCGACCACAAGGAGGTCATTCGGGCGTGGTACCGCCACGCTTGGCGCGGCGAATGGCCGGACGGAACGCTCGACTACGCGAACAAGCGCGTCTACGACACGCAGCTGGCGACGGTGCGCGAACTGCTGCTGGACTATCCGTCGGACGGCATCGGCTTCGACTGGCTGCGGGCGTGCCCCGTTCTGAAGCCGGGCTTCGCCGACCGCGACCGCGGCGTGCTGACGCGGTTCCTGCGCGACGTGCGCCGGATCGCGGACGAGGCGGAGAAGAAGTGGGGACACGAAATCCGCATGGCCCACCGCATGCCGGCGCGCGTGCGCGACGCCTGGGGCGCGGGCTTCGACGTCCCGGCCTGGGCGAAGGAAGGGCTCGTGGACGTGCTCGTCGTGGGCGGAACGCCGGCGACCACCACCGAGCAGGACTGCGACGTCGCGCTCTACCGGGCGCTCGCGCCGAAGCCGGTGGTGATCGCCGCCGAAATCGACTGCTCGGTCTTCGCGCGGCACGGCTGGTACGAATCGATCGACAACCGGGTTTTCGGCAACGAAATCGACGCGGGCTTCGCTTCGAGTTTCTACCAGCAGGGAGCGGACACGATCTACTTCTACAACCACTTCCCGCGGCACGGCGCGAAGTTCCCTTGGGTGCGGGAGATGTTCGCGCAGGCGTCCGACCGCAGGACGGTCGCGGCGATGGCGCGGCGGCATCCGGCGACCTACCACATCCGCGTGGGCGAGAGCCGCCTGGACGAACCGGCGTTTCCGGCGGAAATCTGGGCGAAATGCTGCAACGGCGGCGTGAACCTCTGCTGCGGCGAGGGCAACGAAGGGCGCGCGGCGAAGGTCGTCGTCGGCGCGACGACACCGCTGGACGTGGAGGTGCTGGTCAACACGGTTTCCTGCGGGCGGGCGAAGGCGCTGGAGGACGCGTCGGGCTATCCGGCCGGCAAGGCGAAAACGACCTACTACGCGGTCGACGTCCCGAAGGGCGTTCTGCACGACGGCGTCAACAACGTCGAACTGTTCAACCACGGCGACAAGACGATCGCCGGCGACGAACTCGTCTGGATGGAAATCGCGGTTTCCGCCGCCGAGGGCGGCGGGTTGGGTGCCGGAGGAGGCCGCGCGTTCTAAGCTGAAATCGCGCCGGGGCCAGGTTAGGGCGCGCGCGGCGCCAGACTGAAATCGGCTGGATTCTAGGCTAAAACACCCCTCCAACTTAGGCTGGAATCGCAGCCTGGTTAGGCTAACCGCGGCGGCGTTCCAGGCTAAAACCGACCCCGCCCCTAAGCACCCCGCCGCCGCGAAATCCCTGATCATTTCCCCAAGCATCCCAAACCTCCCAAACCTTCCAAACCTCCCAAACCTTCCAAACCGCCTCTTCTGCT
>JAKSOX010000075.1 GCA_024405335.1 Kiritimatiellia bacterium | reverse complement strand
AGAGGACGTTGGTGTACTGGAGGAAGTCGGGCGAGAAGCCGTAGGCCATCTTGAGCCGGGCGCGCGGCGCGGTGTAGCCCCAGCCGCCCACCGCCACGTCGAGAGTGGCGTTGGCCGTATTGGTTTCGACGACGTCGTTGAAATCGAGCCGGGCGTCGCCGAGCACCACCCAGTTCCAGTCGAGCCAAGTGGCGCAGCCGGGGTGGGCCATGGAGAACGTGAAATCCTGCCGCGATTCGAAGCGCGTTTGCCATTCGTCCTCGTGGTCCTCCGCGAACCACGGCAGCCATTCGCCGGTGACGGCGTCGTTGGTGTGGACGTTGAAGCCCACGGCCACGGCCTTCACGCCGTCCCGCTCGTGGTAGCGCGCGGTGACGTTGTTCAGGGCCTGGTCTTTGGCGTAGCCGGTGAAGATGCCGTATCCTGGCGCGGTGGTGGAGCGTCGCTGGACGGGGCGGCCCGTGACCTTGAGCATCGAGGCGTGTTCCCAGTTGGGGTTTTGCGGCGGCCCGGCGACGAGCGTGCCGGACGCGGGGTAGACGTATTTCCCGTTGACCTGGTCCCAGAAGCAGGCCTTGCCGCCCGGATCCTTGGCGGGATAGTAGTGGAGGATCTCGTCGCCGGAGGCGTGTTCGACCACGGCGAATTCGAACATGTGGCCCTTCCAGTTGGTGACGGACGAACGGCGGCCGATCAGCAGCGAGGAAGTGGACTTGGAAAGCGCGTTGAAGGTGGTCTTTTCGCCGTCGAACCAGGTTTCGTAGGCGGAGCCGTTCTTCAGGTTGTAGTCCAGCTCGTGGATCACGTTCGTGACCACGGTGGAGTAGTTGTTCACCTGGGAGCCGTTGTAGCCCCAGCAGTAGTGCTGCTGGTCGACGCGGGTCGCGCCGCTGCCCCATTCGGACCAGTGGACGTAGTTCTGGGCGTTGCCGACGTCCGTGCCGAACACGTGCATGTCGTTCACGAACGCGCTCGAGTAGACGGTGCGGTAGCGAGTTTGGATTTCGTGGGCCGAGGGGATGACGCCGGTGTTCACGTAGGTGGAGCCGTTGAACTCCACGTATTCGAGCGTTTCCACGTCGAGGTCGACGTAGACGAATTCGGGCTCGCCGTCCCGTCCGGCGTCTTCGGTGGAGAAGACGATTTCGTCCGGATTGGACATTTCGACGATTCCGCCTTCGGAATCGCGCAGGAAGATGCGGGCGTGGTATTCGGTGGCTGGGGAGAGGCCCTCGAAGAGGAAGTTCGTGGCGTGGCCGGGATGGACCACGTCGGCGAGGACGTTCGTGTAGAGGTAGTCGCCGGCCACGTAGCCCCAGGCAATTTCGAGCGCGGCCGTGTCGGCGGCGTAGCCGAAGCCCTTCACGGTGGCGTCGATGAGCACGGAGGTGCCGTTCGTTTCGCACAGGCCGTTGTAGACGAGACCGGGTTCGTCCCAGTAACGCCACTGCCATTCGATTTTGACGGAGCGGTCGCCGTGGACGTGGTCGACGGCGTTGCCCTCGCCGGAGTCGACGAATTCCCAGGCCGTTTCGTCCTCGGCGGCGACGTAGCGTTTCCAACCCACGGCCACGCCGAGGCGCGTGCCGTCGACGAAGGACGGGGCGGTGCAGGTGAAGGCGTCGCCGGGCGCGAGGTCGGAATGCCGCCCGTAGGAAGGCCCGGGGGTGGAGGAGCGCGCGGGGAAGCCCTCGATCACGAGCGAATCGCCGTCCAGCGGCTGGAGGCCGCCCCACGCGAAGGTGCCCGTGGTGGCCACCCAGGCGTTCGCGACGGCGTCGAAGACGCCGGCGGAGCCGTCGTCCTTGAGGCGCGGGCGGTAGTCGCGCACGAGTTCGCCGTCCTGCCAAATCTTGGAGCGGTAGAAATCGCCCACGTACTTGCGGTTGTCGATCGCGCCCTTGTCGTTCAGGCCCATCATGTAGAGGGTTTTGGAGGAGGTGGCCGAACTGTCGTAGTTGGCCTTCCACCAGTAGGCGTCGAGAATCGAAACGCCGTCCACCCACACGCCGGAGAGGAGGCCGAAGTCGAGCGTCCAGCGTTCGCCGGCCATTTTGCCGGTGGATTGGGCGCCGACGTTGCCGGACGTGCCGAGGCAGGGGTTGATGGACGTGCCCGGGTTGGTGCCGATCCAGCAGAGGAAGTTGAAGCCGTTGTTGCGTTCGCCGAAGGTCATCTTGTCGGTGGCCTTGTCGGTGGTGGCGTGGGTGAAGGAAACGCGCGTGCCGCGGTTCGGGAGGATGCCGGTGTCAAAGCACTGGGAGCCGGTGGCCCTCACCATCGGGGCGAATTCTTCGGCCCACCAGAAGTCGGCGGTGGTGAAGGAAATCGCGTCCGGGGCTTCGGTGACGCGGCCGAGGTCGTCCTTGAGGAAGAAGCGCGCGTGGACGGTGGCGCCCGGGGCGAAGCCGCCGATTTCCACGGCGGGCGCGGTGCCCGGGGACGCGGGCGAGAGGACGACGTTGGTGAAGGCGAGAGCGTCCGGGGCGTAGCCCCAGGCGACGCAGAGGGAGGCGGATTCCGCGTCGTAGCCGAAGCCCTCCACGGAAACTGGCACGGTGGCGGAGAAGCGGCCGACTTCGGTCGGCGCGGCGGCGGAGAGGCCGGCGGGGCCCTTCACGGACCACTTCCAGACGAGCCGTCCGGCGGAGGCGCCGTGGACGTAGCGGCAGACGTTGCCGGAGCCGGAGGATTCGAGGGACCAGTCGTCGGCCGAAGCGTCCGCGCAGCGCCAGATTTCCCAGCCCGTGCAGACGTACTTCAGGGCGCCGGCGCCGTGAGCGGGGGCGACGCAGGTGAACGCGTCCCCTTCCGCGAGGCCGCGGTGGACGCCGGCGGCGGGGAGCGTCGCGGGGCCTTCGACGGGCCAGCCGACGACTTCGAGCGCGTCCGCGTGGGCCGGTTCTTCGCCGTAGAGGGCGGGCGTGGTGGTGATGGAGGCGTGGGGCGCGTTCGCCACTTCGTCCCACAGCACGCCTTCGCCGTTCACCTCGCGCGGCACCAGGTGCTGCACGAGCGCGCCGTTTTCGTAGAACTTGAAGTCGTACACGCGCATCTGGGGCGCGACGTTGCCGTCGCCGTTGCCCTTGCAGACGAACATCGTGTTGTTGGCGTTCTGCGAGGCGGTGCCGCTCATGGGGCTCGCGCTGTAGACGACGCCGTCGTCGATTTCGAACACGTTGTTCTTCATGTCGTAGACCATGAAGTGGCGCAGCAAGTCGGTGTAGACGCCGGTGGAAACCCAGTTGCCGCTGTTGTTCTGGTGGGCGTAGGCCCAGTAGCCGGAACCGTTCTGGTACACCGTCATGAACAGCGTGCCGGCTTCGACGCCGAAGACGCGGTACTGGTTGTAGCGCTGGAGGAAGCGGAAGTCGATTTCCACGCGGGACTGCATGGTGGGCATGCGGCCGGTGTCGAACCAGGCGGCGCCGTCCACCTGCACGAAGGCGTCGCGCAGCGCGCCCGGGGAATCGACGGCGGCGATGCGGCCTTCGGCGGATTCGGCGAGCACGGCGCCGGTGGACTTGTCCAGCAGCAGCAGTTTGGCGACGGCGGCGCCTGGCGGCACGCCGAGGAAGAGGTTCGTGGAGACGCCCGCCGCGGCGGAGCACACGACGGAAGTGACGGCGCATTCGCCGGGGCGCACGCCCCAGGCCACGGCGAGATCCGCCGCCGTCACGCCGGGACCGAAGCCGGACACGGAGGCGACGAAGGCGGCGGAGGTGCGGTTCGTGGCGGTCTGGCCGAGGAAGGAAACGCCCGCGGGGCCTTCGACGGCGTAGCGCCACACGAGTTTGGCGGCGGTTTTGCCGTGGACGTAGGGGCAGGTCGTTTCCGCGCCGGAGGCGGCGAGCGCCCATTCCGCCGTGCCGGGGACGTTGGTGTGGAGGTTCCAGCCGAGGCAGGTGGCCGTGGCGCCGCCCGCGAGGGCGACGGACGCGGGCGCGACGCAGAGGAATTCGTCCCCTTCCGCGAGGCCGTAGTGGCGGCCGGCGCGGGGCGCGGCCTCGCCGTAGACGGCGGGATCGCCCGTCACCAAAAGGCCGTCCGCCGGCTCTTCGCCGAAGAAGCGGACGCGGTCGATGCGGTTGTTCGCGAGGAGGTCGGTTTCGGACAGCTTCCCCTCCCACGCGCGGATCGCGAACACGTCGCCGCAGAAGTAGTAGTTGCCTTCGCCGGGCTTGCGCGCGCCGACGGCCATCTTGCCGTTGCCGACGTTGAAAGTGGTGGAAAGGACGGGCGGGTTGAGGACGCGGCCGCCGTCGAGGAAGAAGCCGTCCGGCACGGCGACGTCGGAAAGTTCGTTGTAGGTGGCGGCGACGCCGCGCGGGAGGGTCACGTCGTCGCCGAGGAACATGGCGCGTTCGCCCGTGGACGCCGTGGAGAACCAGGCGTAGCGGCCGTAGTTGCCCGTCATCACGCGGTGGGGACTCGAATTCTTGCGCTCCGTGGTGAAGACCATGCCCCAGTTGTTCGGCGCGGAGGTGGAGCGGAACACGGCTTCGACCGTTTGGTACAGCGGACCCATGCCGACGGGCCAGTAGGCGGTGTAGTCGTACGCCTTCAGCGCGTTCGGGAGCCAGGAGCCGTTCGCGGTGAGCTGGAGGTCGTAGCCGCCGCCGGAAAGGTCCTTCCAAACGGGCGAATCGGGATCGTGGACGCCCGTGCCGGCGTTGTCGACGCCGTCGTAGTGGAGAACCTTCGCGCATCCGCCCGCGTAGCTCGCGGCGTCCGGGACGAGCGGCGCCCAGGCGTCCGGCAGGGTCACTTCGGCGGCCTCGGACGACATCCACGTTTTGCCGCCGGCGGAATCTTCGAGGAAGAAGCGCACGTAGACGGTGGCGCCGGGCGGCAGACGCAGGACGGCGCGGACGTCCGTGCCGGCGACGGCGTCCGGCAGGAGGGTCTGGACGAAATCGAGCGCGTCGGGAGCGAAGCCCCACGCCGCCTCGAGGGAGGCCGATTCGGCGTCGCCCCAGCCGCCGACGTGCGCGGCGGCGACGACGGACGCCGCGTTGGTGGCGACGAACCCGCCGAATTCGAGGGACGGCGCGGCGGAGGTGCGCCACAGCCAGACGACGCGCACGGCGGCGCCGGGGTGCTCGAAGGCGACGGACGATTCCGGGCCGTGCATCCATTCGGTCCATTCGGCGGAGCCGGGCGCGTTGACGTACACGACGTGGCCGACGCAGGTGGCGGCGACGCCGTCCGCCACCACGTCGGGCGCGGGGACGGACGCCTCCACGGCGGCGCCCGGCGCGTAGCCCGCGCCGATGCCGTAAGCGGGGGAAGGCGCGCCGAGGCGGCGGGGCTCGCCCGCGATTTCCACCACGTCGGCGTAGGAAACGCCGCGGAAGCGGAAGGCGTCCACGAAATCGTTGTGGACGATTTCCGCTTCGGC
The DNA here is from genome assembly GCA_024405335.1 of Kiritimatiellia bacterium. Classification (GTDB taxonomy): domain Bacteria; phylum Verrucomicrobiota; class Kiritimatiellia; order RFP12; family UBA1067; genus UBA1731. The sequence goes on along the minus strand of JAKSOX010000075.1, from coordinate 2,891 downwards.
GAGCGGGCGGCCGTAGAGGCGCAGGGCCATGACGTCGCCGCAGAACGGATTGTTGGCGTGGTCGCGCTTGCCGACGTAGGTGGCGGCGTTGGCGTAGCTCCAGGAGTTCTGGGTGGCGAACGAAGTCAGGAGCGCGCCGTCGGCCCAGGCGGACGCGGCCTTGTAGCCGTCGTAGAGGGTGGCGACGGTGTGGGCGTCGGCGCCGCCGGAAAAATTCGGCGTGATGCCGTTGCGGTTGGCGGACAGGATGAGGGCGGTGCCGGAGGAATAGGTGCCCATGGCGATGCCGGACTTGGAAGAGGACATCAGCGCGATGCCGTTGGCGGCGCCGCCGAGGTGGCGGTAGGCGATTTCGACGGTGGGCCGTTCGGGGACGTCGAAGGTGGCGGCCGTCGCTTCGGGCGAGAGCCAGCCGTAGGAGGACGTGTTGCCGGCGAAGGTGAGCCGGTCGTTCCCCACCGTCGTGCCCACGAGCCCGAAGGCGTGGCCGGAGACGTGGTCCACCCATTCCCCGGCGTCGTCCGCGTGGCGGCCCGGGCCGGAGTTTTCGACGCCGTCCCACAGCGCGAGCAGGCCGTCCTGCACGTAGGAGGCGGCGGACCAGGGCATGCCGCCGACCGTCTTCTTCCACTGCCATTCCACGGTGGTGAACGCGCCGGGGTGGGCGAAGGACACGGAGACGCCGTCGCCCGAAAGCCAGACGCGGCGGACGCCGTCGAGGTCGTTCGTGTAGACGACGTAGCCGGTGCAGACGTAGTCGAAGCAGCCCTGCGCGATGGCGGCGGGGGCGGCGCAATCGACCGCCTCGCCGGGCGCGTGGCGCCAGGTGTCGCCCGCGGCGGGGGCGAAAGCCGGATCGTCGGGGGCTTCCAGGTTGCCGGCGACGCGCAGGCCGTCGTCCGTTTCCGCGTGGGGACCGGCGATCAGGGAGCCGGAGACCGCGGTCACGAACCGGTTCGAGGCCGAATCGTAGAAGCCGACCACGCCGTCGGAAAGGCGTTTGACGGGGAGGAACCGCGTGCCCGGGCGGCCGAACTCCCAGAACTCGAGGTGGTGGAGCCGGGCGGCGGCGAGATGCTGCGCCGTGCCGTTGTTTTCGTTGCGGCAGAAGAAGAAGAACTCGCGGTTGCCCGTGCTGGCCAAGGCCGCCACGCCGTAGGTGCCGAGGAGCAAGCCGTCTTCGTACACGCGGTGGACCGGGTCGTTGAACACCGTTTCGTGGCGGGCGGCGGCGACGCCGTAGGAGCGCGCGATCAGGTTGTTGCCGTAATAGTGCTGCAGCGTCGTGAGGGTGGCGTTGTCGATGCGCGCAGGCACGTACAGGTAGTTGCTGTCGCCGTTGGCGCGCGCGCCGAGGATGGAGCAGTAGCTCTGCCCGGACGGCACGGAGAGGAACTGGAAACCGACGCGCGTTTCCGTCCAGCGCGTGGGGACGTAGCCGGACTTCACGTACTGCGAACCCGTGGACTCCACGTATTCGACGCGCTCGTAGAGGTTGGTGGGGGCCACGGGCGCGCCGGCGTGCGCCAGGGAAACGGCGACGTCCCAGCGGAGCTTCGCGAAGCGCCCGGGGTGCACGTAGGGGCAGACGTCGCCCGTGCCCGACTTCCACACGTGGCTGCCGCCGGCGGCGGAGTTCGTGTAGAGGGTCCAGCCCGTGGCGACGTAGCGGAAGCCGTTCGTTTCGAACGCGGGGAAGGAGCAGTCGAAGGCGTCCCCTTCCGCGACGGGCTGGCGGCGGCCGTAGGCGGGAGACGGCGCGCCGACGGAGGTGAGCGCGGGCGCTTCGACTTCGAAGACGTCGTCGTCGCAGGCGGCGCGCGGGCCGGCCGCGACCTGGCCGGAACCGCGCGGCGAAAGGAACGCGCCGGAGCATTCTTCGAGGAGGCCGGGCACGTCGTCCTTCACGTACGGCACGTAGGAGCGCACGATCCTGCCCTTTTCCCGGAAGCGCAGGTTGAAGAGGCGGAACTTGCCGCGCTGGGTGACGTTGCCGTTGTTGTTGATCGCGAAAATGGCCAGGGGCACTTCCGTGGCGCCGGAGCGCTTGACGCCCGTGGCGGCCGTAACGCCGTTCACCAAAATCTCCGCGTCGGTTTCGCGGACCTCAACGACCGCCTCGCGGTCGAGGTGGACGTAGTAGTGGAGCGTGTCGCTGTTGCCGCCGCGGTAGCTCGCGTACTCGGCGGCGCCGGAATAGGTGCTGAACTGATAGCAGCGGTACGCCGTGGAGTTGGGCCGCGTGCCCCAGAGCGTGCCGTAGTAGGAGCCGACGGCCTGGCCGGCGGAGGTCCATTCCGAGCCCGCGCCGATGCCGTTGTAGGCGACGAACTTCGCGTCGAAGCGCGTGTCCGGGCCGGGGCAGTAGTCCGTGAAGAAGTAGGCGTCGAAGGTGTTTTCGATCCACTCCACGGGGTAGGAATGTTCGTCCGAGTATTCGGGGCCCGCCTCGAATTCGCCCGAGCCGGCGTTCGGGTACCACTCGTCGTTCGCCGTGTCGTAGAAGCCGAGCGCGCCGTCTTCAAGGCGGCGCACGGGGAGCAGGTAGCGCACCACGGCGCCGCCGTCCTTGATCAGCAGCCACGCGATCGACACGGACGCCATCTGCGCATGCGGCGTGCCGTCGTTGTTCACGGTGAAGGCGTAGACCGAAAGACCGGAGGAAAACGTCTGGGCGGAGAAATCGTGCTTCTTCGCGTCGTCCACCTTCGCCGCGGCGCCCACCTCGAAGACGTGCCAGCCGTCCCCCACGCCGGCGTGGACGTCCGCGCCGAGCATCGAGTAGGCGACTTCCGAGCCGTACGCGGCGGCGTAGCCCTGGCTGCCGCTTTCGATCTGGAACGAAAGCCCGATCGCGTTCGACTGGAACGCGGTGCGCGCGCCCATCACGT
>JAKSOX010000074.1 GCA_024405335.1 Kiritimatiellia bacterium | reverse complement strand
CACGCCCCTTTCGCAGTTCGCCGCGTCAGTCGCCCTCGCCGAGCTCCCGCCCTCGACGCGCTGACGCGCTTCGCAGCCTCACTTGCCCTTTTCGGACAGCGGCCGCACCGGCAGGCCCTGCAGTTTGTCCCGGGGGCCCGTCCACGCGTCGGTCACGTACACCACCGCGCCCGGCGGCAGATTCACGAAACACTTTTTGTCCAACCGCGGCATCGGCCCCAGGAAGGTGACGGATTCCAGCGACGGCATCTTGCTGAAAGTGTACTCGCCGATCGACTCCACGTGCGGCGGCACTACGATCTCGCGCAGCTTCAAGCACCCGTGGAACGTCCATTCCCGCATCGACTTCAACGACGCCGGCAACCGCAATTCCTCCAAACTCGCGCAATCCGTGAACGCGAAAACTCCGATGCGCTCGATGCCGTCCGGCAAGTTGACGCGCCGCATCCGCCCGCAGCTCGCGAACGCCGAAAAACCGATGTTCGTCACCGTCTCCGGCATCGTCATGGCCGTGACGTCCACGCAACCGCCGAATGCGTGGTCGCCCACGGACGTCACCACGAGTCCGTCCACCGTCTTGGGCAGCACCACGTCGCCCACGGGCTTGGGCTCGACGCACGGCACGCCCTTCATGCCCGAGGACAACGCCACCACGCCGTCCTTCTTCTGCACCCGCCAGCCGGACAATATCGGCTTCGGCCCCGCCTCGATGCTGATCGCCTCCAACGACGAAGCGGACGGCTCCGGACGCGCCGCCGTCTTTTTTGCATCCGGCTTTTTTTCAGCGCGCCAAAACACGGCGGCGACGGCGACGGCGATGGCGGCGGCGAAGACGACGGCGGCAATCAGCCACCAGGCGGCGCGGCGGCGCGAAGCGGACGCCGCGTCCGGCGCCGCAGACGGCAAATCCGCCGCCGACGCGACGCGCGCCGCGGGATCGGCCGCCAGCATGCGCTCCAGCAGCGGCGCCCACGCCGGCGAGAGCGCGCGCAACTGTTCGAGCAGGCGCGGAGAGCCCTCGTACCAGATGCCGGTGACCAGTTTGAACAGCAGCACGCCGAACGAATAGACGTCGCTCGCGGGCGTCGCCTTCGCGCCGCGGCGGCATTCCGGCGCCAGCGTGTAGGCCGTGCCGAGACCGCCCGGCAGCGTCAGCGTCGCGAGGTCGAGACCCGCCCGCAAACCGGGATCGACCACCCGCGCGATGCCGAAGTCCGCCAGAAGCGCGTGGCCGTCTTCGTCCAAAAGCACGTTTTCGGCTTTCACGTCCGAATGCACCACGCCCTTTTCGGCGCAATGCGCCAGCGCCGAGCGGACGTCGGCGTACCAGCGCGCGACGTCCTCCGGCGTCGGCGGAACCGGCCGCGCCAGACGCGCCGACAAACTGCCGCCCGGAACGAAATCCATCACCAGGTACGGGCGGCCGTCTTCCAGCGTCCCGAAATCGGTCACGCGGACCACGTTGGGATGGCGCAACGACGCCAAAAGCCGCGCCTCGGCGAAGAACTTTTCCCGCAGCGCGTCGCAATGCCGCCCTTCCGGCACGTCGAACACCTTGACGGCGTGCCGCGTGCGCAGCGTCGGGTGCGCGGCCTCGAACACCACGGCCATGCCGCCGCGGCCGAGTTCGCGGACGGCGTCGTATTCTCCGATTTTGTGCATCGTCTGAATCATTCAGGATCCCGTTTTGCGGCGTTCAATCGTCGCGGAGCATCGCGGAAATCGCCTCGGACACGCGGTGCTTCGCCTGGCGGACGAACGTCTCCGCGACGCCGAACCGCCGGGCGATCTCCCGCGGCGAAGCGCCCTTTTCCAGCGCGCGGAACGTTTCCGCGTAATGCGGCGGAAGCGGCACGTGGTGCAGCACGTGGTGGCGCGCCGCACGGTAGCGGGCTTCGTCCCACTGGCGGTCCAGCTGCTCGCGCGCCGTCGCCATCTGCGGCGCGAACCAGTCGACGTCTTCCGGAACCACCTCCGCGAAGCGTTTCATCCGCCGCAGCTTGTCCGCCGCCAGATTGTGGACGATGGCCGCGAGCCAGGTGCGGAACCGGCCGCGGTCGCGCTCGTAGCCGCCTTTGCGCAGCTGTTCCACCAGTTTCACCATCACGTCCTGCACCAAGTCGTCGCAGTCGCCGGCGAGCGACGGGAACCGCTGCAGCAGGAAAAACGCCACCACGGGGCGGTACAGTTCGTCGAACTGGCGCCATTTGGCGTCGTCGAACGCGCCGTCGCGGGCGAGTTCGTCCAGCAGCGTGTGGGGAGTGTCGGGCGTGTCCGTCATTCGTCGTGCACGAGCGTTTCGGGGATGAAGCACGTGGCGAGCACGTGGTTGCGGATCACGGCGGTGGACACCTTCAGGGACAGGCCGCGGAACTGCTTGAACGCTTCGAGCCAATCGCCCGTGAGCGTCACCTCCAGCTCGCCAGTGGCGGCGTCGAACGCCGTGACCAGGAGCGCGCGCGGCGAATACCGCAAGCCCGTGCCCAACGCCTTGGACACCGCCTCCTTCGCGCACCAGAAGCGGATCGTGGCGGCCGCGACGTCCACGCCGGCGGCCGCCAGTTCCAGCTCGGAGGACTCGAACGCGCCCGCCGTGAATTCCGAGGACAGGTCGCGCGTGACGCGTTCGGCGTCCACGCCCACGCGCGCTTTCGAGGCGACGACCGCCACCACGAAATCGGCCGTGTGGGAAATCGCGAGGTCGAGCCGCGTGGCCAGGTTGTCCGCCCAGGCGCCGACCGCGCAGGGCTTGCCCTTCTCGTTCGCCCAGATTTCCACGTCCGCGTCCATCCAGCGCGCCTGGTGGTTTTCGAGCAGATAGCGGCGCACCGCCTCCTTGGCGGCGATCCGCCCGAACAGCCACTCGGTGCGGCGGGCCGTGGAGCCGGTCATCTCGGAGAACTTGCGCCGTTCGGAGGCGTTGAGCGCGATCTGGGAAACGGTTTTGAGCCACAGGCCTTCGTTGCGCTCGAAGATGTGGTACGGCACGTCCGTGATCATCGCGGACGCCGTGGCGTACACGGGCCGGCCCAGTTTTTCGGACTCGATATTTTCCGTGAGGAACGCCGTCGCGGGCGAGAGCACGAGCTTCACGTATTCCTCCGGCACGCGCTCGGTCATTTCCTCGTAGCCGTGCAGCTCGAACAGCAGGTTGCCGTCGCCGCCGGTGACCTGGATGTCGGCCACTTGCGTTTTCGGTGTCACGTCGGCGAGGCGCAAGTAGCATTTCAGCCGAGCCCCGGCGGGAACGGTAGGCACGTGGAAATCGATACGCCGCACGCGGAACGGGTAGGAGAACGCGCCGGCGAAGCGCGCGTGGCTGCGCCACAGCGCGAACCCCTGGGAAACCGCTTCGAGCAGCAGCGGGTTCGCCGTCCACACGGGCACGGAGGTGTGCGCCACGGCGCGGCCCGAATCGGGCGCCTCGATCTCGTAGTCGAGGCCGTCCTCGCACCAGAGGTCCGCCCGCCGCACGCACTGCAGCGTTTCGCCCACCGCCAGCCGCGCGGGATACACGTCGCGCGTGGTCCAGTGCACGTCGCGCGGGCGCTTGAGCGGCCGGAACGCCATCGCCGGCCGCGGCTGTTCGCCGTCCGCGAACGCGAACGTCGCGGACACCACCGGCGGCTTCACCGCGGCGTCCGCGTCGTCCACGCGCAAGGACGCCTTCACGGCCAACCGCCCTTCGGCGGACGACGCCACGCGCTCGGCGCGCACGCGCAACGCCAACGCGCCGCCCGTGAACGCGAGCGTCTGCGGCGTTTCCAGGCCTTCGATGGACAGCAGCCGGCGGTTCGGCACCAGCCGAGAAGCCGTCTCGGCGAGGATTTCCGCCGCCGCCAGAAGCGTGAGCGGCACGTAGCCGCGCAACTTCGCGTCCGAATAGGAAAGCTGCGAAGACCCCACCGCCGTCTCCGCGAAGAACGGCGCGTCCTTGAGCGTGAAGGTCTTCACGATTTCGATCGACGCGCCGTCCGGGTCGACCGTCGCCTGCGCATCGGAAATGAGCGGCGCCGCCGCGCCGAAATCGAACTGCTGCTGTTTGCGGAGCCGCCGCGCCTCCAGCGACTCGGCGCGCCGCTTGCCGCGCTGCCCCGGCACCGCCTCGGCCACCGTCACGGAGACGGATTTGACGAACTCCGGCTCGTCGGCCAAATAGGTCATGCGCGGGAAGGCGCGGGAAAGTTTCATCTTCGAATCCGCGCGCGCCTCCAGCGAGAGCGGCGCGTCGAAATCGAGCCGGTGCGCGCGGCGGTCTTTGAACAGCGGCGCGGGATCCACGGAATAGCCGAGCGCCGCGAGCATGCCCAACGCATGCTGCATCTGCACGAGCCCGGAACGGTGCGCGCGGTTGAAGGTGACGATTTCGCAGTCGAGCCCGCGCAACGCATCCTTCGCGGCCGTGGAAAACAGACTGCGCGGACCCGCCTCGACGAAGGTGCGGTAGCCGTCCGCGTGCATGCGCCGGAGCGTGGCGGCGAAATCCACGGCGGAAGTCCACAACGCCGCGGACTGCGCGCGCGCGTCCTTGGTCTTCGGCCCGATCGGCGCGGCCGTCGCGCAGGAGTAGACGGGCTGCAACGGCATCTGCTTGATCCAACGGTGCGCGAACTTGCGGAAATCGGACTCGAACTTCGCGCACCACTCCGCGTCCAGCACCAGCTTCCTCACGTCCGGCGCGGGCATGCCCTTCACCACGCGCGCGGACAACGCGTACACGTCGCGCACGAACGCCTGGCGCGTCGGGCGCTTCATGTCGCCGAACGCGCCGGAACAGGCGAGCGCCACCAGATCGCCGCCGCCGAAACCGGCGTAGCCGTCGGCCTTGAGGCCGGCGTCCGCCAGGAAGCGGATCACGGCGGCGGACGCCGTCGCCACGGACACGACGGCCTCGGCGTAGCCGCCCGCGGAAAACACTTCCGCGTCCCGCCGGTAGCAGGCCGCCGGCGGGAACACGAACGACGACGGCTGGAACGGCCCCGTCCCCGCCAACGCCTCCTCGAGTTCGTCGAACGTCGCGCGCATCCGCGGATACGCGAGCACCACGTCGCGCAGCATGTCCGCGTAGAAGCTCGCCGCGCCTGGCACCAGAAACGCCATTTTGGGCGCGTCGCGCACGGCGCGGTAGTACGTGCCGCTCCGGTCGCGGATGGCGGACGCGCCGGCCGCCAAACGGCCGCGCGCGAGCGCAAGCCGCCCCAGCAGTTCGCGCACGGTGGACGCCACCACCGCCAGCACGGCCGGCCCGCGCGTCTGGGAGCACGTGTAGGCCACGTCCCGCAAAAGCGCGTCCGGCGCCTGCCGCAAAAAATTCTCCAGCCGGCCGATTTCCGCCGGCAACGCGGCGTCGTCCGCCGCCGACACGAGCACGAGTTCGCTCGCGAAACCGTCGTCGAAGCACGTCGTCATGCGCGCACCTCCGGCTCTTCTTCCAGCAGCACGGCGGCGGACCGCCCGTTGCCGCGCGCCAGCACCGCGGCGCGGCGCGGACTTGCGGGATCGCCGGTGATCCAAGGCCGCGGACGGTCCAGCAGGTACACGGAGGAATCGAGCCGCGACAGCGATTCCAGCGGCCGGGCCGGCGCCACCTGCGGCGCCAAAACGCGGCGGTGCAGCGAGAGCGCCGCCTTCACCAGCCCCGCCGCCGCGCCGGCCGTGAAGCAGTGGCCGAGATTGCCCTTCACGGAGCCGATGCCCACGAGCGGCCCGCCCGGCTTGTGCCCGCCCCACAGTTCCTGCAGTTCGGCGACTTCGGCGGCGTCGGCTTCGGGCTCGCCGGAACCGTCCGCCTCGACCATCGCGACGGACGGCAACGGCAAACGGCTTTTTTCCGCGACTTCCGCCAGCGGCGCGGGACCGGCCGCCGTGGCCCCCGCCCGGATCAGCGCGTAAATGCGGTCGTGCGCGGCCAACGCGTCCGCCCGGCGCTTGAGCACGAAAAACGCGCCGCCTTCGCCGGGGATCGTGCCGCGCGCGTCGCGGTCGAACGGCGCGAACGAACGCGCCGCCGAAAACCGCACCATGCCGGAAAGGCCGGTCAGCGCCGCGCGCGAAAACGGCGGCGTCACCGCGCCGGCGAGCGCCACGTCCGCCGCGCCGCGCCGGAGGCCGTCAGCCGCCGCGCGCAAAACCGACACGCCCGTGAGCGATCCGGCGTCCAGCACCGTCGCGGCGCCCGCCAGGGAACAGGCGCGCGCCACGGCGTCCGCCACGAGGTGCGGCAGCGCCGTGCCGAACGCGCCGCCGTCCGGCGCCGGAAGCGATTCGCGGAGTTTCGCCGCCACCGCCTCAAGCGCGTCCGCGGGGGCCCCCGGGAAAAAGCGGCGGGCGATGTCCATCGTCTGCTCGACGAACACCGTGTGGCCGAGCCAGTTGACGGACGCGGAGGTGAACGCGGGGGCGTAGCCGAGATGCAGCGTGCCGCGCACCGGCTCGGACGCGCGGGCGCGCAGTCCGGCGTCCGCCAGCGCGTCGATGGCGAGCTGCGCGATGAAGTACAGATCCTGGTTTTCGCCGCAATTGAGCGCGCGCGGGAAGTCCTGGTCGAACGACTGGCAGGCGTAGAGACCGCCCAGCTGCCCGGCGGACGACGGATAGACGCGGTCCGGGAAGAGATTCGCGCACCCGATCGGCAACGAAACGTCGTTCGGCAGCGTCTCGATCGCCGAACGGCCGGCCATCAGCATCCGCCAGAGCGCCCCCGGATCGGGCGCCCCGGCGAACCGGCAGGACATGCCGACGATGGCGACGGGCGCGGATTCAGGCGCGTCCGGCGTTTCGTTTTTCGGTTTGCGGCCCAGCATCATTCCCGGCCCGGATCACTTGAGCGGCGCCGAATTGACGCCGAAACGATACACGAGCTTCGCGCGGTGCGCCTTCATCTGGCGGAAGAATTCCCAGAACGGCGGACGCTTCTCGCCGCACCAGAACACCTGCGCCGTCGCGCACGTGCGCGGCCACATCTTCCACTCGAGTTCCGCCGTCGTCGCCGTGGCTTCGCTCCAGTTGAGGCATTCGCCGCCCACGACGTGCTTGCGGAATTCGGGCGCGATGCCCTCCACCGGATCGAACGCGTACGCCTTCTGCAGCGTAAGCTCGCACCAGTCGTTCTTGGCGAACCACACGTATTCGACCGGTTCGGTCCCGGGCGCGAGCCCCTGGGGAAAGTCGAAGTAGCAGAACCGGTGCGGATTCATCACCACGTCGTGCCCCATTTTGGACGCCTTGACGCCGCCCTCGGGTCCGCGCCAGCTCATCACCATGGCGCCCGGCTCCAATCCGCCTTCGAGGATTTCGTCCCAGCCCAGCGCGCGGCGGCCCTTCTTCGCCAGGTACTTCACGAAGTGCGTCGTCATGTGCGCCTGGAGCTCCGGCAGCGTCTTGAGCCCCTTTTCCTTCATCAGCTTCCGGCACTTCGGGCACGCCTGCCAGTTCTGCATCTTGACTTCGTCGCCGCCGATGTGGATCACCTGCGACGGAAAGAGCTCGCACGTTTCGTCGAGCACTTTTTCGAAAAAGGCGAAGGTGTCCGGATTGCCCACGCAAACGACGTTGTCCGCCAGGTTCGTGGGCGCGCCCGCGTCGCCGTCGCGGAAGCACGCGAATTCCGGATACGCGCACAGGAGCGCGCGGCTGTGGCCGGGGATTTCGATTTCCGGCACGACGGTGATGAAGCGCTCCTTCGCGTAGGCGAGGATTTCGCGCACCTCGTCCTTGGTGTAGAAGAACGGACCGTATTCGCCGCCCTCCTGCACGTCGCGGATCCACTTGTTGAACGGGAGCGGACCCACCTCGGCCGTGGCGCCCTCCTTCATGAGTTTCGGATAGGCGTCGATCGCGAGACGCCACCCGCGGTTGTCCGTGAGGTGCCAGTGGAACACGTTCAGCTTGTGGTAGGCCATCAAGTCGAGGATTTTCTTCACGGCCTCCTTGCCGAAGAAGTGGCGGCTCTCGTCCAAATGGACGCCGCGCCAGCGGTAGGCGGGCGCGTCTTCGATCTCCGCGCACTCGAACGTCCACTCCCACTCGGGCGCCTCCGCCATCTGCCGCAGCGTCTGCAGCGCGTAGAACGCGCCCGCGTCGTCGGACGACGTGATCGTGATGCCGTTGGTGGCGATCGACAGACGGTACCCTTCCGCGGGAACGGACGCGTCTTTCCTGTACGTCGCGACGTCCTTGGGCATGCCCTTGGCCCATTTGTTCGAATGGTAGACTCCCGGCTTCGATTCGAACGACTTCGGAAACGGAACGAGCGCGACGTCCGCCAACGCCGCCGTCGCCGCCAACCCAACCGCCATCATTCCCGCAATTTTCACGTGCTTCTTCCTTTC
>JAKSOX010000073.1 GCA_024405335.1 Kiritimatiellia bacterium | reverse complement strand
TCACTTCAGCCGATCGAGCCAGGTTTGCGCGGCGCGGTCGCCGCGGGCGGCGCGGGCTCGCATCTTCCATTCCAAGGACAGCCGTTCGTCCGCAGCCGCGCCTTGTCCGCGCGCGTAGCACGCGGCCAGGTTGTCCATCGCGGCGGCGTTTCCCTTCTCGGCGGCGATCCGGAAACGGCGGAACGCCTCCGCCGCGTTCGCGTCCACGCCGTCGCCCTTGAACAACGCCACTGCGTAGGCGACTTCCGCCTCTTCGCAGCCGCCGTCGGCCGCGCGGCGGAACCATTCCGCGGCCGCTTTCGGATCCTTTTCCACGCCTTCGCCGCGCCGCAGCGCCAGCGCGTAGTTGAACGCGCCGTAGGCGTTGCCGCAGTCCGCCGATTTTTTGAACCACTTCGCCGCCGCCGCCAAATCGCGCGGCACGGAACGCCCCTCGCGGAAAAACGATCCGATGGCGTTGATCGCCTCGGTGTGGCCTTTTTCCGCCGCCTTGCGAAAACACGCGAACGCCTTGCCGTCGGCGTCGGCCGATGCCGCCCCGCGCGACAGGCACGCGCCGAGATTGTAGTTGCCGTTGGCGTCGCCGAGTTCCGCCGCCCGTTTGAAACACGCGGTTCCTTCCGCAAGCAACCGTTCGGCGGCGTTCGCGGACACGCCGCGAGACGACGCCCGTTCGACGCACAGCGTACCCCAGGCGTTCATCGCCTGCACGTTGCCGCCGTCGGAAGCGCGCTTGAGCAAGTTCGTGTCGCCGGCGTCCAAGGCGACCAGATACCACGCCAGGGGGTTGTTCGTCCGTTCCGCCAACGCCCGGATGCGCGACGCGCTGGCGGCGCGGTAGTCCGCAAGCGTTTGGGCGTCCAGACGGAACGCCGCCGGCGCGTTTTCGTCGCGGGCGAACAACATCACGACGTACTGCTGCAGACATTTCCCGCGCGCCGCGTCGGCGGCGACCTCGGCGGCCGCCTCCGCATGGCTCCTGGCGCTTCCCGCGACGCGGGCGTCGAGCAACCGCACCACGGAATCGACGCTTCCGCCGTGCGCCGCCGCGGCGAACAGCGCCGCGCCCGCGAACACGCATTCGGCCAATCGTTTCACGTTTCCGCCTCCTCCATGGCTGGCAGTTCCAGCACGAACGCGGTTCCGCCGCCTTCGCGCGCGCACGCCCGCACGTCGCCGCCCATGGCGCGCGCCAATCCCCGGGCGACGGGGAGTCCCAGTCCGCAGCCGCCCGTGACGCGCGCGGCGTCGCCAGTTCCGCGCCAGTGTTTCTCGAAGCACCGTTCGATATCCGCCTCGGCCAACCCCGGTCCCCGGTCCGAAACCGTCAGGCGCACGCGGTTGCCCGCGCGGTCCGCGGCCATTTCCACCGGGCCGTCGTCAGCCGCGTATTTGGCGGCGTTCCCCGCCAGATTGGCGACGATGCGCCGCACGGCGTCGGCGTCGGCGCGCGCCACGCAATCACGAGCGGCTTCGACGGAAAGTCCGTGCGCCTCGAACGCATACCCGATGGCATCCGCCGTTTCCCGCGCCACCGCGCCCAAATCCACGGGACCGAAATCGTATTGCCGCCGCCCCAGTTCCAGGCGGCCGAATTCGAGCAGGTTCTGCACCATGCGCGACATGCGGCCGTTTTCGCGGAGAATCACGGCGGCCGCCTTTTCCGCTTCCGCCTTGCCGTCGCGCAGAAGCGCCGTCCACAGGCCCACGGCTCCGATTGGCATTTTGAGATCGTGCGCGACGGCGTTCAGGAAGGCGGCCCGCCGCCGGTCTTCCGCCTGCGTGCGCCGCCAGTCCTTTTCGAGCAGCGCGCCGAACGCCAAAGCCATGAGCATGGCGAACAGCGTCATCGCGCCGAACGTCGAATATATCCACAAATCCTCGCCGTACGGAGTGTCCTCAAGCGGATCGGCCGCGAAGCCGATGACTTTCCCGTCCTTGTCGTAGCGCCACGCCAGCCGCGCGCCGCCGACGTCGGCGACGCCGGATCGCCGCCGCGCGGGGTCGTCCGACCGCCAAACGCGGTTCGTGTCGTTCAGGGCCGCGGCCAGTCCGGGCGGCAAATTGGCGGAAGCCGCCAATCCCCGTTTGGCGTCCCACAGAAACACGGGGCGCGTTTCCTCGGGGAAGGCCGTCCGGCGCAAATGCTGCACGGCCTTCAGCGTCTCGCGGTTGTACGCCTCGTTCGCGCGGGCGCGCTCGTGTCCGCTCAACCGTCCGATCGCCACGAAGCCGACGACGCCAACCGCCACCGCGAACGCCACCAGCGCCAGCGTTTTCCACGTGGGATCGGAGGACACGGACTAACGCCCTCACTTCTTGAGAATGCGCATCTCGGCGGGAGCGAGCGTGATCGTCTCGACCTTGCCGAATTTGTGCAAGTCGAACGTGTGGGGCTTGCGGAAGTCGACGTTCTTGAGGAAGATGCGGCCGTCTTCGGGGAAGTACGAGGGGATCACGTACTGGCATTCGGCGTCCGGCAGATCGCCGCCCTTGGCGGAAACGTACACGTCGCCGCGCGAAATGGACGCGACGTATTTGTAGAGGCACGTCATGAGGCCGTCGGAACCCAGGTATTCGCCTGGACCTTCGTCGCAGTTCGCCACGGACGGATAGCACCACGTGTTCATGAAGAACACCTCGCCCTTGCCGCTCTTCGCGCGGACGATCACGGGCAGCTTCGCCTCGTCGTCCACGGCGAGCAGATCGTAATTCGCCTTGTCGCCCGTGAATTCGAGATCGCCGAGCTTCATGCCCATGATGCCGAAACGGCGCGGCCAGCGGATGCCCAGGCAGTTGACCTTCGAGCGGTCCGGCTCGTTGGCCGTGGCCCACCAGATGCGGCCGGTCATGCCTTTCACCTTCAAGCCGCACAATTCGGAGAAGTCTCCCTTGTTGACGAGGTCGTCGAGCGTGAACGTCTGGTACTTGCGAGTCACGTCGCAGGAGAGGTGCGGCAGGCCGATCACGAGCTTGCCTCCGCCCTTCACGTAGTCGCAGAGGATTTTGTATTGCTTCTTGGAGCAGGTGTTCCAGCCGGCGAACATCACGGCCTTGTAGTGCTTGAGCAGGTGTTCGGCGGTGACGTTGTCGTACGCGAAGCTCGCGAGATCGCACAGGCCGTACGGCGCTCCCGCGAGGTAGAAGTTGCGGTTCGGAGCGAGCACGTCCGCGGGACGCGGGAAGAACGCGTCCTTCACCAGCTCCCAGCTTTCCTCGGGCGCGCCGGGGAACCAGTTCACGTTCTTTTCGGCGATGCGCTGGGCGCCGCCGATCGGAATCGCCTTCTTGAGGTTTTCCCCGCAAAGGTCGAAATTGCCCTTGGCGATGGCGAACGACGCCTGCGGCTGGCCCTTCGGCGCGGGATTCTTCTTCACGAACTCCCAGAACTTGCGCATTTCGCGGCGATAGCCCTTGCACACCTCGGAGTCGTAGCCGATCGTCTGCGCCTTGGCCTTCGCCTCGGCCATGTAGGGCTTGAGCTCTTCCGCCTTCGCGCCGTGGATGCCGGGCGCGCCGACTTCCACGTGCGGCATCGCGTGCAGCGGGGAATCCTCGCACAGCACGCTTTGCACTTCCCAGTTGCCGGATTCGTTCACGATGATCTTGGCGCCGGTCATGTACTTGAGCTGGAAACCCGCGAACAGCAGCGGCATGCGCAGCGGATTGGAATACGGCACGAAGGCGTTCCATTCGTGCGCGTTGTGCGAACCCCAGATTTCAAGCCCGTACTGGCGCGCGACGCCGCGCTCGAGCGCGGAGGAAAGGAGCATGTTGCGGAACGGCATGTCCTCCGTGCAGGGCACGTCGATGCCGCCGGCGACCTGGTAGTCCATCGAAAAGTCCGCGCCCGTGGACATCACGTTTCCCCAGCCGGCCTTGTGGCGCCTCTCGGCGTAGGCGTGCACGCGGCGCATGAAGCCGTCCGCCACGTCCTTCAGCGTGGGATTTTCGAGGCCCTTGCAGTCGTCTTCGCTCCAGTGGAAGCATTCGCCGGAATCGTGTCCCAGCCATTTTTTCCCCACGGAACGGATGCCTTTGACGGCGTATTCGTCGCCATCGGAATAGATGTTCATGGAGTAGAGGCCGTTTTGCGCCGCTTCCTTCACGTACTGGGCGAGCTGGCCGCCCCACTGCCAGAACTGCAGGCAGTTGCCGAGGTTCTCCTTCGCCGTGATCACGATCTGCGTGGAAACCGGCGGACGCGGCCCCGTCCAGCGGCAGTGCGCGTGCCCCGTGTAGCAAAGCCCCACGGCGTCCTTGTCGTTGCTGCCGCCGTAGCAGGCGCTGCCGAAGAAAAGGCCTTCCGCGGGCAGTTCGATCGCCGGCGTTTCCGCGCGCGGCAGCGCGATGATTTCTTCGCCGGTCAACGGCGCGCCGAACGCCGCCGAAGCGGCGAAAATCCCAATCCCGACCAGGGTGCTTTTCATCTTTTTCCTTTCATCCCACCGGCTGCAGCAGCCAGCGCTTGTTGAACCAAAACCATTGCTCGGGCGTCTTTTTGAGCGACGCGTCGATGAGCGCGAGCGCCTCGCGCGTGAGACGGCGCGCCTCCTCCTTCTTGTCCGGCGCGGCCGGATCGGGCCTGAGCGCGCCCAGATAGTCGAACACGTGTTTGCCGCGTTCGCGCCGCATCACGGCCACGACGACGGGAGAGCCGGCCTGCACGGCGAAAAGCGCGCCCGCGTGCGACACGTTCGCCGTGCCGTTGAAAAACGGGACTTCGACGTCCTTGGCGGGCACGCGCAAATCCGGCAAAATCGCGAAAGCGCGGCCTTGGCGCAACCGGCCGAGAATGTCCCGCAGCGTCGCGGCGTCACCCCGTTCGAGCACGTCGATCGTGCCGTATTGCCGCCGCATCCACGCGTTCACCAACGGGTTGCGCTGCTTGGCCGCCAACGCGAAAAGCGGGATGCCGAACGCCGCCATGGCCCAGGCGGCCATGTACCAGTTGCCCGCGTGCGGCACCATGATCACCACGCCTTTGCCTTCGTCCACGAATCCCTTGAGCAGGGCGGCGTAGCGCCCCGCGTCTTCCACGTGCTTTTCGATCCACTTGCGGTCCAAACGCGGCGCGCGGATCATTTCCACCGCGCTGACGAGCACGTTGGCGAGCGACGCGACCGCGATGCGGTTCGCCTCGGCCGCCGTTTTTTCGGGGAAGCAGCCGCGAATGCGCGCCAGCGTGCGCTTGCGGTTGAACCCCGCCACGCGAAACGCGGTCCACGCCAGACAGCGCGCCGCGAGACAGGCCGCGCCGTAGGGAATGGCGTTGACGAAACCCGTCGCCGCGCGCAGCGCGGCGTACTCGACCCAACACGCGATGGACGATTTGCGGGCCATCGGCGGCGAATCAGATTTCCTTCAGAAGATCGCGCCGGTACAGCGCGCGCACGGCGTCGCAATCCTGCGTGTGGCCGCTGCGGAACGACACGACCGTGCCGCAGAAACGGTCTGGACCGGTGAGCGACAAAGCCGCCAGCAGATCGAGCGTGGCGCGATGCCAAACCGGCTCCAGGAATTTTTCCGTGTTCGCCAACGGGAAACGCGGCACGCCATACCAGCGTTTGCGGCCGTGGATGAGGATGTTGTTCTTGTCGTAGCCGAGATTGCGCGTGTCCGCGAAAAGCCAGCCCACCGTCTTCGCCAGCTGGTACTGGCGGTGCGTGGCGTTCGTGCGCGCGTACGACGCATAGCGGAACGTGTCCGGCGTGACGTCGAACACGACGCGCTGCTTGCCGATGATCGTGCGCCAGTCGATGGCGACGTCCAGACGGATGCGGTGCGAGCCGTCGTCCGGCAGGAACAGCAGGAAGTCGCCGCGCGTGCCCGCGAACGCCAACGGCTCCTTCACCGTCAACCAGCGAACGGGCTTGTCCGTCTCGACGACGCCGACCTTTTCCACGGCGTCGACGAGCGGGAACGACGACTGGTCGAAAAGCGGCGGATCGCCGGAGTTCGTGGAAATCACCACGTCGTCGAGCCCCAACCCGGCTTTGAGCGCCACGATGTGCTCGACCATGCGCAGGTAGTTGTGCGGCGAACCGCTGCGCAACACGAGATTGCGCGCGCTGGTCCACAGATTGGCGACGTCCACGGCCGTGTCGAGCTGCTCCGGCAGATCCGTGCGGCGGATCCACCACCCGGGACGCGAAGACGGGCCGAACGTGATGGTGCGCTTTTCCCTGCCGCGGAACGTCCCCACCCCCGTGACGCTCGTTTCGCCCTTGAGCGTGGTGCGGTGCACGGGAAACGCCGCGACGCCGTCGGGCGCGAAACGCACTTCGTCCACGGCCTGGTCGGCGAAACGCCGCCGCGCCTCGGCCAGTTTGCGCGCGTCGCCGGCCACCAGCCGGCATTCGGGATAGGAGAACGACTGGATCATGCTCACTTGCCCTTTTTGCCTTTTTTCTTTTCCGCGGGGTCGGCCTCCATGAACGCCTTCACGGCGTCGGAAATCTCGAAGGAAAGCTTCTTCGTTTCCGCAATGGAAACCACCGTCTGGAGCCACACGCCGAAATCCAGGTCGGCCGTGAGTTTCGGCACGTCGTCCGCGCCCAGCAAAAGGCCCTTGCCCTCCATGTCGAGAAACGCGACGCCGCCGGCGGCGTGGACTTTCTTGAGAACGGCGCATTCCGCCTCGTCGCGGATCCGGGAGAAATCGGGGGCGCCGTTCTTCGCGGGCTTGTTGCCCTTTTCGGGTTTTTGCGGGTTGAGCTGGCAGCGCCAAACCACCAGGTTCATGTTCGCGAACTCCTTGAAGGGTTTGCTGCGCGAAAACGTCGTCTTGAGCAGATTGCCGGAATCGCTGTCCTTCACGTAGGCGTAGACGAAAATGGGCTGCTGGCACGTCTGCGCCATCTTCACGGCTTCGGCGTACTTCGTGTATTCCTTGTATTGGCCTCGCGCCTTGTTTTTGCGCGCCGACCGCATTTTCTTTTCGCGGGCCTCGGCGGCCTTCGCCTCCGCTTCCGCGGCTTTCGCCGCAGCCGCTTCTTCCGCCGCCTTGGCGGCTTCCTCCTTGGACGCCTTGGGCGCCGCAAACGCGCCGCCCGCCAGGACGAGCGCCGTCAAGCACGCAATCGCTCTCTTCATGTCCGTTCCTCCGCCAAACGGCGCGCCAGACCGGGGAGTCCCGGATCGCGCGCGCCCGCCGTAACCACGGCGCCGCACGACGGCGCCCACGCGCGAAGCACCCGCTCCGCGTCGTCCAAATTCTCCACCAACGCCGCGCCCGGCACCAATGCCGCCAACGCATCCGAATTGACGCCGCGGTCGGCCGTGCCGCCCGCGTCGTACACCGGCAGCAGCGCCAGCCGGTCGCCGGGACCCAACGCCTCGCGGAAAACCGCCGCCAGCGCGTCCATCATCTTGCGCAGCGGGCCGTAGCCGTGCGGACGCCACGCAATGGCGACGCCCTTCGGGTGGCGCCGTTTGAGCGCGCCCAAAAGCGCGCGCAGTTTTTCCGGATTGTGCGCGTAGTCGTCGTACACCGCGGCGCCGGCGCACTCGCCCACCCGCTGCAGCCGCCGTTCGACGCCCGGAAACGTTTCAAGCGCCGCGTCCACGGCCGCGGGATCCGCGCCCAGCGCCACCGCCATGCGCTTCGCGAGCGAACGGTTCTGCGCGTCGAAATCGGCGGCGTCGTACCGCTCGCCGCGCGCGTCGACCACGGGACCCGGCACGTCCTTCACGAACGCGTCGAACACCGCGTTCATCTCCGCCTCGGAATAATGGTCGGCGCTCGCGTTCGTGACGATCGCCGCGTACGGCTTGAACGCCGTCAGCGACTTGTCCGATTCGTCCACTTCGGCCACGGCCCATTCGCCCTTGCCCCAGCGGACGGCGCCGTTCCACCCCACGACCGCCGCGCCGTCGACGACGGCGGGGTCGAACCCGCAAGCCGCCAGCACGTGGCCCAGCATGGCCGTCACCGAAGATTTTCCGCACGTGCCGCACACGGCCACGAGTTTGCGCCCGGAAAGCAGTTCGGCCAACGCAACGGCGCGATGGACCACGGGAACGCCAAGCTCCCGGGCGCGGACAAGGCCGGGGTTCGTTTCTTCGATGGCCGTGGAAACGACAACGCGCGTCGTCGCGGCGGTCACGCCGGAACCGTCGTCCGGGAAAACCCGTACGCCCTGCGCCTCGAGCCGCCGCAACGCCGGCGTTCCAAGCGTGCGGTCCGCGCCGGACACCGCGCGCCCGGCGCAAACCAGCGCCTGCGCCAGCGCGCTCATGCCCACGCCGCCGATGCCGATGAGATGGTCCATCACTTGAACAGGTTTTTGAGCGCTTTGGTGCCGTCCTTGAGTCCGTCCGTCACGGCCTTCGCGCCGTCGCCCAACGCACCCGTCACGGCCTTCGCACCGTCGCCAACGGCCTTCGCGCCATCGGTCAGCGTGCCCGTCACGGCCTTCGCACCGTCGCCGACGGCCTTCGCGCCGTCGCCCAGCGTGCCCGTCACGGCCTTCGC
>JAKSOX010000072.1 GCA_024405335.1 Kiritimatiellia bacterium | reverse complement strand
CTTCCAATTGGAATGCCACCAAGAAGAACATCTATCGGCTGAGCGCGTCCATCGGGGGCGATCTCATGCTCGGGCCGAACTTCGTCATGGACGCCAACGGCTGCGGCTATGGTTCGGGAAATCCTCTCGGCATCGGTTATCCAAGTTTGTCCGGCGGCAGCTACGGCGGTCCTGGCGGCTGCTATTACGGGTCGCCGTGGGAATATGCGCCATACGGATACGGATCCATCACCGAACCGGTCGATCTGGGCTCCTGTGGCGGGCAGCAAGGCGGGTGTGGCGGCGGAGCCATCTATCTCGTTGTCGGCGGCGAGACGGAGCTGCAGGGCGTCATTCGCTCGAACGGAATCGGCAGCGGTTACGCCGGCTCCGGCGGCAGCGTCTATCTGAGGACCGGCACCATCAGGGGCGCGGGTTCCGTGCAGGCGAACGGCAAGGCGGACGTCCAGTCGTCGTCCGGCGGGCGGGTTGCCATCGTGTTGACGGCTCCCGATGCCGACTTCAGCCAGTTTGACGTGGTCGGCCAGGCGTCGGCGGTGTGCCCGTCGGAGAGTAAGGAGGCGTTGCGGCCGCGTGCCGGCTGCGGCACGATCTACGCCGAGACGCCGGCCTATCGCAAGGACCACGGATGGCTGATCGTCAAGGCCTATGGCATGCAGCCGTCCGACAAGCGCGGCGCGGCGAGCGCCTGCTACGGCGACGTGACGACGTGCGACTTCGACCGCATCACGCTCACGAACAACGCCTGCCTGCGCTTTACGGCCGGACACACGCTTGTGCTCACCAACACCGTCATCGAATCCGCCGACGTCGCCGGCAAGAGCAACGAGCTCTGGTTCGACGGCGGCAGGGTCGAACTCGGTGGCGATGCGTCGAAATGGACGATTCCGTGCAACGTGCAGATGATCGACGCGGCGGTCGCGCCGCTCGACGGGGCGATCGACCTGGCGGTTCCCGCCGGACGCATACTGACGGTTTCGGGCGGTACGCCGGCGTTCGAGGGCTCGATTGAGGTCGCGGGGAAGCTGAGTTTGAAGAAAGCGGCGTCCGTAACGCTGCTTGGCGATTTCCTGAACGAGGGCGAGTTTGCGTCCGAGGGGAATTCGGTTGTCGCCGTTGCCGGATCCGGAGTCAGCGCGATCACTGGCGCGAACAAGTTCGAGAACTTCATCTGCCAGGAGCCGGGCAAGGGCGTTGCCTTCGAGGCGGGGAAGACGCAGACGTTCACGCAGTCGCTGACGCTGAAGGGGGACGAAGAGCTCAACGTGAGCCTCGGGAGCATCGGCGACGCCGGCGCGTGGGGACTGAAGGCCGGCGACGGGTGCGTCGTCTTCTGCCAATACCTCGACGTGTCGAATTCGGACGCCTCGTCGGGACAGGCCGTGACGACGTATGCGTCCGCGGATTCGGGCGGCAACAGCAACTGGACGTTCGAGGCCGAACCCAAGAACGCCTGGCTGGGCACGGTGTCGTCCGATTTCGCAGATCCCGCGAACTGGTCGATGGGCAAGGTTCCGGGAGAAGGCTCCGATTTCTCGGTGGACAGCGAAAACCCGATGGTGATTTCCACGCCGGTTTCGTTTGCGTCCGCCCTCGTGTGCGGACACGCGAACGTCGTGATTGACGCCGCCGTTTCCGTGGTCGGCGACCTGGTCGTCTCCAACTCGGCGACGTTGAGCTGCGACCACCCGGTTTCAGCGGGCAACGTGTATGTCCACAGCGGCGCCGCGCTCACCCATTCCGCCAACGGGAAGGTGCAGGAACATTGGATCGACCTTCAGGTCGCCGGCAACCTCGAGGTCGTGTCCGGCGGGAGATTGCACGCCGACAACAAGGGACATACCGGATCGGGCGGCGGGCCCGGAGTGTCCGGAACGGGCGCTTCGCACGGTGGACGCGGATGGGGCGGCCCGACGTGCTATGGCTCGATCTTCTGCCCGACGAATCTCGGGTCCGTCGGCAGCTCTGGCAACGGCAACAGCCCAGGCGGCGGGGCGATCCGACTGCGTGTCGGCGGAACGGCGAAGATCGACGGTACGCTCTCGGCCAACGCCACGGGAAACGGGTCGGGCGGCAGCGTCTGGCTGACGGCGAATCGTCTTGCGGGCTCCGGAACAATCAGTGCGGTCAGCGGAAACTCCTGGGGCGCTTGTGGACGCATTGCCATTTACCTGACGGGCGAAGGAGAGGAGTTCTCGTCGTTCAAGGGGAAGACGTCCGTGTCGCAGGGGCAAAGCGATTACACTGGCGCGGCCGGAACCCTGTATCTTGAAACGGCTGCCGACGAGCCGCACCGGGGACTGATTCGCGTTTCAGGCTGCGGCGGCAACAACGGCACGGAAATTCCTTCGCCGCGCCTGAACGCCGACGTCTTCGAAAAGAACCGGTGTCCGAGACTCGAGATCAAGGACAAGGGCATGGCCAACGTCTCCGGCGATTTCTTCGTGTCGGACCTCCTGATGCCGGACTCGACCGGCAAGATCCGTCTCAACGGCCACGTGTGCGGGGTTCGGCATCGCCAGCACGCGATTGGCACCAGCGGCAGTCAGGTGGTTCCCGGCGGCACGGACGACGCGCCCGGGCGCATCGAGTGGATGGTTATGGGTTTCAGGATCATATTGCGCTGATCTTTTTGAGGAATTCTGGATTTTGAATTGGGAAAATATGCAAACTGTTTTGCGCACGAAACCGCGAAACGTGGTACAATTCGCGGGCAAACGGGGGGTGACGATCGGGTTGCGGAGATTTCTGACAAAATTCCTGTAACCAAATGCGGATCGAATCGTATACGGAGCATGAAGGGACGAACGCGTGGATTTGAACGAACTGATGGAGAAATTCGCCGCCACGGCGGAAATCAAGGGCTGTGCGCCCGACGGCAACGGCGTGTACTGGCTGTTGGTCGACGACATGCCGCTGTGCGTGTTCGCCACGGACGACGGCCACGTGGTTCTGTCGGCGGACGTGGGCGATCCGCCGCCGGGCGGCGTGGAGACGCGCGAGTGCTTCTACCGCACGTTGCTCGAAGCGATGCATCTTGGCCGTGGCAGCGCGGGCGCGTCGTTCTCGATCGACGGCTCTTCGGGCACGGTTTGCCTGCATCGGACGGAGGCGCTTTCGGCGCTGGACTTCGAATCGTTCAAGTCCATGATGGGGCATTTCGTCGACACGCTCGCCGAATGGCGCAAGATCGCGGCCGATTTCCGTCCGGTCGCGGAAAAGAGGGCGTTGGAGGAAAGCGCACGGCGGCAGGGCGCCCGCGACATGGCGGCGAACGGTTTCATGCAGGTGTGAACGATTGGGGCAACAACGGTTTCGCGAAGGAGAATTGAAATGTCGGTGAATCTCAACTCGTCGGTGCAGAACGTCAAGCCGGAACAATACGGCCAGCAGGGCCCGGTCGGGGACGATCACGCCAAGGTGCAGCTCGGGGAGGGCATGCACGACGTTTCGTCCGCGGAGCCGAATCAGCAGCAGTCGAACCAGATCGTCGGCAAACCGCCGTTTCCCGTGCAGGTGGATCCGAACGCGCTGAACGATGCGCAGCAGAACCTTGGGCTGCCGCAGGAGCCGCCCAGGCAGCCGCAGCCGATGGACGACCGCAAAGTCGCGCCGGGGAATCCCCAGCGGCGCGACGAACAGCTCCATTTCGACATGGGCGACGGGTTCCACACGAACGGCAACGCCGAGACCGGCGTGGGCGATTTCGAAATCCTCGAACACGACAAACTCGAAACGTTCGTCGACCAGCAAGGCCGCACGAACGTCCGAACGGAAACGGGCGATTTCGAAGTCGTCGAAAGCGAAAAACTCAAGACCAACGTCGACCGGCAAGGTTACAAAATCGTCCAAACGGACTTGGGCGAATTCCAGGAGGTGGTGAAGGTGGACCCCGCCGCAGAGGCGGGGGTTCTCGCGAAAGACAACGTCGAAGTGGCCGACGTGGACTTCAAGGCGGTGGTGGCGATGCTCGCGTCGGGCAAGCCGGGCGAGGGTCAGTTCTCGGTGGATCCGCAGACGCACGCGCTCACCACGGTGAACGACAACGTCCTTTCCTTCTTCAACCCGAAATCCAATCCGGCGCTGTCGGGCCTGGTGAGCACGCCAGCCGAAAACAAGTCCATCCGGATGGCTGTGCGCGACGCGCTGCTGGCGGAAGTCGTGAAGCTGCAGGAGGAGATCGCCGCGCAGAAAAACGCGATCAAGGGCGACGATCCCGCGTCCAAGCGCGTCCGCGACGCCTTCGACGCGCTGCTCCTGCGCCTTGGCGCCACGGCCGACGAGATCCAGAAAAGCGTCTTTCCTCCGGACAACGCGGCGAAGCAGACGATCGCGCTCGCCAAATCCCAGGTGAAGGCCTTCGCGGACGAACTCGGCGAAATCGGCAAGGCGTTGCGGACGCCTTCGGACGTCAAGGCAGCTTCGGACTACAAGCAGGCGCTGGACGACTACAAGCAGACGCTGGACGACTACGAGACCGTGCTGAACGCGAACAAGCAGTCGCTGGACAAATACGAAAGCGACTTCAAGGCCGCGGAGGCCAAGAACAAGGAGGCGCGGGAGAAATACGACGAAGCCTGCAAGGGCGTAAACGCCAGGAACAACGAGAAGCTGGTGAAGCACGAAAGCGAGTGCAAGAACGTCAAGGACAAGAACGACAAGGCGAAGACGGAGTACGCAAAGGCCCATGCGGATTGGAAGGCCGGCGTCGAGAAGATGCAAAAGCAGTACGACGCCGATTTCGAAAAGTGGAAGTCCCAGAACAAGCAGGCGTACGACGAACACGAAAAACTCCGCAAGGACGTCAAGGCCAAGAACGGGCAGGCGATGGCGGAGTACGAAAAGGCCTGCAAGGACGCAATCGCGAAGGCGGAGGAGGAACACAAAACCCTCTGCGAGAACATGATTTCCAAGGCGAAGGCGGAGCACGAAACGAAATGCGCCGGCGAACGCGCGAAACGGTGCGAAGACGCGGAAAAGAAGCACCTGGCGGAGCACGACAAGAAAGTCGAGGCGCACAACGCCTTCGTCGCCGGCCGCAAGAGCGGCATGGAAGCGCATCTGGCCGAACTGAAGACCAAATTCGGAACGAACACGTTCGACGGCCTGGACTATTTGAAGGGCGCGATTTTCACCGCGGCGCCGCAGGATACCTACGGGCGCTCCTACCTCCAGCTCGAGGGCAGCACCTCCGGGAAGTTGAATTACTACCGCTATGGCTGGTTGAGCGACTCTTCCGGGGTCGCGGAAAACAACAAGGCGGCGCGACAGCAGCTGCAGGCCTCCCTCGCCCACGCGCTGTGGGAGGCGGGACTGGAGAACGACAAGTACGGGCAGGGATTGGTCGCCAAGCTCGGCGGCGATTCGCTGGAAAAAACCCTCGACTACAGCGAGAACTACGCCACGGTGAAGGACGTGTTCGATTTGATCGACGCGAAAGGCGTGAAGGCGCCGGGCGAATACCAGCCGTTGACGGAGGAAGAATTGTCGACGCTGGTGAAATACGCCCCGCCGGCATTCGATCCGTCGACCGTGAAACTGCCGCCGTTCGACGAATCGGCCGTGGTTTTGCCGCCGAAGCCGCAGTTGACCGAAACGCCGAAGGAGCCGAAGTGGGTCGCAGGACCGGATCTTCCGGAGTTCGACGAAGAGCCGCAGGAGCCGAAGTTGGAGGAAATGCCGCCGGAGCCGGAGTTGGAGGAAATGCCGTCGTTCGAGACGTTCGGGCTGCCAGACCGGCCGCGGCTCGTCGAATTGCCGCCGTTGGGCAAACTGCCGCCAGCGCCCGCGTTGGGACAGAAGCCGGCGGGAAACGGCGTCGGCTCGTTGCTCGGCGAACTGGCGCTTGCGCGTCAGGAGATGGAATTGTCGGGGCTGCGGGAGCAGATTCCGGATTTGAAAACTCGGCAGGCGGCGCTGGCTCGGGAGGGGCTGGCCATGCAGGAGAACCTGATCAAGCAGAAGTACGGCGTGGATTCGTTCCAGCCCGTGTTCAAGCTCGCCCAGGGAAAAGGCCTTTTCCGGGATTACGGCAACCGCGGTTCGACGGCCGTGACGACGGACGAGCACGGAATGCTCACCTGGACCAGGGTTTCCACCCCCGATCTGTCAACGAACACGACCGTCCGCCGCCAGCTGATGGCGTCGTTCGAGCGCGAAACGTGGCGGGCGGGGCTGGCGGATTCGAAGCGCATGCAGACGTTCCTCGCGCATGCGGCGAAAACGCTTCAGATCGGCAATCCCGAAGGCATGGGAAAATGGCTCGACTACGTGGACGCCTTCGAGCTGATGCACGAATTCCAGATGAGCGTCGCCGCGGAAAACCCAGCATTCGTCGCGAAGCAGACCGGCATTCCGCCGCTTGACGAGAAAACCGACCTCGGGCTGTTGGTGAAACACGGCGCCGGCCAGTTCCTGCCCGTGTTTTCGCTGGCGAACGGCGATTTCGCCAAGCCGTGGGATCCGAACAGCTACAGCGTCTGCTTCGTGGACGGCAACAAGCTCTCCTCCCAAAGCGAGGGCCCCATGAATTTATTCGGCTACGTCAAGATGACCCCGGAACAGAACCAGGAGATCCGCCGCGAACTGATGGCATCGTTCGAGCGGACGGCGACGGCCGCGGAACTGCTGGCAGACGACGACGTGAAGGCGTTTCTCGCCAACGCCAAAAACACGCTGATGCCGGACGGCGCGCCGGGCGGGGGAAAACTCGACTACGTCGTGGCGCACGAGCTGCTGACGGGCTTCCGGAACCTCGTGGCGGGAAAGCTGCCGAACAATCTGCTCGAAGACGTCCGGTCGATCCAGAACAAGCAGGTAGCGGTCCCGGCGGAGGCGCCCAAAGCCGGCGAGGTCGCGCCCGCGAAGCCGGGCGAAGTCCGGCCGGCGGGGGCGCCGGGTTCGATGGGATCGCTGGGGCTTTCCTACAAACAGTTCGGCGGTCAACTGCTGAACCCGCTCGTGGAGCACCTTTTCGAAGGCATGGGCGTTTCCCTTTCGGGAATTTCGCTTTCGGGCGACGAGAACGGCCTGACGCTGGAAATCAGGACGTTCGACGCTTCCGGCATGGGAGTTGGCGCGGCCGACGGCCTGCTGACGAAGTACGAGAACGTCTCCATCCCGATCAAGGCGACGTGGCGCGACGGCCGGCTTTCGTTCACGCTCGGGGACCTCGCCTGCGCCGACAAGGCCATGGCCCGGCGGCTGAACACGCTCGTAAAAATCGCGCGCGAATCCGGCGTGCTCGGCGGACTCGAAATGCCCAAGGGAATGTCCGTGGAGAGCGGCGACGCGCTGGGCGTCACGTGCGATTTCAAGCAGATGGACGTGGCGACGCTGGCGGACATGGGCTTCGGCTCCAATCTGGCGGAGACGATCGGCTGCGTCCGTTTCTCGAAAAGCGGCATGATGGTGGGCTTCGGCAAGGTCGACGACCCGTCGAAATTGCCGCAGCTGGACGAAAAATCGGGGGCGGTGGAAGTGCATCTGAACCTCGACACGATTCTAAACCGCTGCCAGGGCTTCCTGACGCGGATGATGCGCGATGCGTTGGGGGTGGAGGTCGGTTCGATCGGGGCGTCCACCACGGCGGACGGAATTGTCAAGTTCTCGGTGAAGGACGCGGAAGTGTTGAACGGGGGCTGGCTCAACACGTTCCGCCTGAGTTCCATCAGCAATCTCGAGTTGGCGATTCGTCCGACGCTGAACGCCGAAACGGGATTGCTGGAAATTTCCCTGGTGGACTTCGACATCAAGACCGGCAACAAGCTGGCCGACACGCTTTCGGGCCTCGCGAAGAAATGCGCCAGCTACCTCCTGTCCTGGGTCGTAGGCTACGCGCCGAACATGGTGTGCCAGAAAGAACCGGGGAAGAACGCGTTGGCGAAGGTGTCGCTCGCGTTGCCGAACCTCATGCCGGAGCAGTTCTCCTTCCTGGGGTCGCAGAAGCTCGAAACGCTCAAGGTCACGGGAAAAGGGGTGTCGATCGGCATCGGAATGGAGCCGAAGCCGATCCGGTTCGCGCAGCCGGCGCCCGTCGCGCAGCCGCAGCCCGTCGCGCAGCCGCAGCCGGCGCCCGATGAGAACGCGCAGCCGCAGCCCGTCGCGCAGCCGCAGCCCGCGGCCGCCAAGAAAAACGTCGGCCACGTCGGCACGGTGGGCGTCTCCTACAAGGCGTTCTCGGACGAAATCCTCCGTCCGCTCATGGCCCAGGTCGCGAAGGACTTGGGCATCGACGTGCGCGGGTTGTCGCTGTCGGGCAGTTCGGGCGGGCTGCGGCTCAACATGAGCCGGCTCGACCTGCAGGGCATGCTCGACAAGCTGGGGAATTCATCCTCGCCGACGGTGCGCGGGCTGCTCAAGTCGTTCAAGTGGCAGAGATTCGACAACGTGTCGATTCCGATTTCGGCGCAGTGGAACGGCGAAACGGGGAAGCTCGAGTTCGAGCTGGGCGAAATCGAGGGCACGAGCGCCGACGGGGCGAGTTTGAA
>JAKSOX010000071.1 GCA_024405335.1 Kiritimatiellia bacterium | reverse complement strand
AGCGCGGCGATGATTTCGCCGCGGTGCGCGCTCACGGGCAGTTCTTCCGGATAGGAGATGCGGAGCGTCTCTGTCTTTTCTTCGTTCAAAACGGCGCGCATTATAGCACGTGTGGCGAATGCGGCGATGGTGACGGTGGCGCGTCCGCGTCAAATGGAACGTGAGCCCGTCGAAGCGCAAGTTTTTCTTCGCTTGCGGCGGAGGCGGATATTTGGTTAAATACTCACCCATGTCAGCAATGGATTTCAAAGACAAGTTCGCAGCCGCGAAAACGCTCCTCGGCCAGGCGAAGACGATTCTCGTTTCCGGGCATTTGAGCCCGGACGGGGACTCGCTCGGTTCGATGATCGCGCTTGTGCGCATGCTCACTGCCGCGGGCTGGCAGGCGTACGCGGCGGCGGACGTGAAAGCGCTCGGCAAACCCGGATTTCTCGAAGGCGTTTCCGATCTGCTGCCGCTCAAAAAGCTCAAGCGGCGGAAGTTCGACTTGTTCTTCTACGTGGACGCGTCCACGCCCGACCGTCTGCCGCCCGAGGTGCGCCCGTTCGCCGAAAAGCTCCCCACGCTCACCATCGACCACCACGCCACCAGCGCCGAGCGCGGCGCCGTGTCGATCATCGACCCCGCGGCGTCTTCCGCGGGCGAACTCGTGTGGCGCTTCGCGAAGTGGATGGAATGGCCGATGGACCGCGCCGTCGCCGAGGCCCTGTGGGTGGCGATGATCACCGACACGGGGCGCTTCGCCTACGACAACACGCGTCCCGAAACGCTGCGCGCCGCCACGGACCTGCTGAAGCGAGGCGTGCGCACGGCGTTCATCAACGACGTCATCTACTGTTCCTTCCCGATGCGGGCGATGGAACTCAAGCGCCGCGCGTGGCGTTCGCTCCGCGTGTGGAAAAACCGCAAGGTCGCGGAAGTGTCGCTCGCCCGCGACGATTTCCGCGAAGTGCGCGGCACCAAGGCCGAAGCCGAGGACGTGATCGAGATCCCCCGGCAGGTGGCGGGCAACCAAATCGCGCTGTTCTTCTACCAGATTCCCGACCGCACGCGCGAAACGCGCGTATCCATCCGCACGCGCGCGCCGTGGGACGCGACCGCGATCGCCAAGCGCTTCGGCGGCGGCGGCCACGTGCGCGCGGCCGGGTGCACGGTCAAGGGCGGCATGGCGGCGGCGAAACGCCAGGTGCGCGCCGCCGTGAGGGAAATGCTCAAAAAATGAAAACCGCGCTCATCCTCACCGACGGCAAAGCCGGCCACGAAAACCAGTCCAAGGCGTTCGCGCGCCTGCTCGGCTGCGAATTCGTTTTGGCGCCGGCGGCGTTCAAGTCCCGGGCGCACAAGGCGCTTTCGTATCTGCTCGACCGGCTGGGCGTGCGGACGCTGTCGTTGTTCAAGCCCCTCGGGCCCGCGGCGGAAGGCCCGTGCGACCTCGTGCTGGGCACGGGATCCGGCACGTTCTACGCGGCCAAGGCGCTTGCGCGCAGGCGCGGCGTGAAATGCGGCGTGGTGCTTTATCCGCGCGGCTACCACCTCGCGAGCTTCGACTGCGTGCTCGCGCCCGCGTTCGACGCGCCCGCGAAACGGCCGAACGTGGTGGAAATCCCCGCCAACCTCGTGGCGGCGGACGAGGCGTTCTACGCGAAGGGCGTCGCCGCGTTCCGCGAACGCGGAGGCGTCGCGCCGGAAATCGCCGTGATCGTGGGCGGCCCGAACAAATGTTCGACGCTTTCACCCGATTGGATGAAGGCGCGGCTGGACGAAATCTTCGCCTTGCCCGGCGCCAAAGCCGTTACGACCTCGCGCCGCACGCCGCCAGCCGTGGAGGCGGTGGTGGATTCCTATCCGTGGGACTACAAACTCCTGTATTCCAAAGACCATTTCAACCCGATTCCAGCGTTCGTGAAACTCGCGAAGAAGCTCTACGTCACCGCGGAATCCACGGGCATGCTTTCAGAATGCTGCACGTTCGGTTCCGCCGAGGTGCACGCGCTGGACAATCTCAAGCCCGGCCCCCACAAGTTCCGCCGGTTCGTGGAAAACCTCGTGCGCGACGGCTATCTCGAAGGCGTCCGCAAAATCGACCTGTCCGCGCAGGCAGCCCGCGCGAAGGAGCTGCTGGCGTGACCGGCGATTTCGAGATCGTCGCGCGCGACGCGGCCACCAAGGCCCGCCGCGGCGTGCTGCATCTCGCCCACGGCGACGTGGAAACGCCCGTGTTCATGCCCGTTGGCACCCAGGCCACGGTGAAGGCCCTGGAGCCGCGCGACCTCGAGGAGAACGGCGCGTCCGTCATTCTCGGCAACACCTACCATCTGCTGCTCCAGCCGGGGCCGGATGTGATCGCCCGCTTCGGCGGCCTCCACAAGTTCATGAACTGGAAGCACCCCATCCTCACTGATTCCGGCGGGTTCCAGGTGTTTTCGCTCGCGAAAATCCGCAAGCTCACCGAAGAAGGCGCGCTGTTCAATTCGCACCTCGACGGGCACGAGTTCTTCCTGGGTCCGAAGGAGGCGATGGAAATGCAGCGCGTGCTCGGCAGCGACGTCGCGATGGCGTTCGACGAGTGCCTGCCGTGGCCGTGTCCGCGCGACCGCGCCGAAAGAAGCGTCGAGACCACGATCAAATGGGCGAAGACGTCCCTTGAAGCGCCGCACGCGGAAGGGCAGATCGTGTTCGGCATCGTGCAGGGCGGAGTCTACGACGATTTGCGCCGCCATTGCGCCGAGGAACTCGTGAAAATGGACTTTCCGGGCTACGCCATCGGCGGCGTGTCGGTGGGCGAACCGGAGGAGACGATGTATCAGGCCGTGGAGGCCACGGTGCCGCATCTGCCCGAGAACAAGCCGCGCTACGTGATGGGGCTCGGCGTGCTGCACCAGATGGCCCAGTGCGTCGCGCGCGGCGTGGACATGTTCGACTGCGTGCTGCCCACGCGCATCGCGCGCCACGGCACCGCCGTCACGCGCGGCGGCAACGTCGCCGTCAAGGCGGCGAAATGGATTTACGACGATTCGCCCGTGGAGGAGGGGTGCGCGTGCTACTGCTGCCGGAACTTCACGCGCGGCTACGTGCGCCATCTGCTGCACGCGGGGGAGATACTCGGCGTGCGGCTGCTCACGATCCACAACGTGCACTGCATCCTGAACTACATGGCGGAAATGCGCCAGGCGATTTCCGACGGCTCGTTCGCCGAGCGGTTCCTCGCCCATCCTCCGCCGAACTGAACGCTTCAAACCAACCACCAAAAAAAAGGAACAGAAAAATGAACACGCTCACCGCACTTTTCGCACAAGCCGCAGCTCCCGCAGCTCCCGCCGCCGGACAATCCGCCCAGGCCGGCGGCATGGGCATGCTCGTGCCGATGCTCATCATCTTCGCGATCTTCTATTTCATGATGATCCGTCCGCAGCAGCGCAAGGAAAAGGAGCGCCGGAAGATGATCGAAGAACTCCGCGCGGGCGCCACGGTCGTGTTCTGCGGCGGCTTCATCGGCAAGATCGTCGAAGCGAAGGAGAAGACCTTCCGCATCGAACTGAATCCCGGCAACGTGGTCGAAGTCGTCCGCGCCGCCGTCCAGAGCGCAGTCGAACCCGAGCAGCCAGCCGCGAAGTAAATGGCGTTCGTGCGCCAGATGCCGAGCAGCCTGATGGGGAAAAACAGCGGGCTGCTGGGTTCGGTGTTGGAATACCGGGAACCCGTCGAACGGCCTTCCGTCCGTTGGGGACGGTGGGCCGCGGCCGGGCTGCTGACGGTGATCGCCGTTTTTTTCGTGTTGCGGCAAGTCGCGAAAAAGCGGGCTGAAATCAGGGTGGCCCAGCCGGTTGCCGCGACCGCGGCAGACGTCGTTTCCGCGGGCGTCACGAACGCGCCTGCGCGGCGTCTGGCGGAAAAGCCGTCTTCGACTGTCGCCCCGGCGCCCGCGAAAGCGTCCGCCGTGTCGGCGAAAACGCCGCCGCCGCCGTCTCCGGCAGCCCTGCGGGCCAAACGCTGGCTGGACGAATCCTCGAACCGTTCGCGCGATGAGCGAGTGCTTTTGGAACGCCTGTACCAGGCCGAACTGTCCGGAAACATGCGGATTGCCATCGATTCGATCGAACAGCTGCTCAGGCGGCCCACGATGTCCGACGTCGGCGACGCCCTGGCGCGCCGTTTGGGCGCGCTGAACGTGGATTTCGTCCTTTCCGGCCAGCCGACGTTGTGGACGGCCGAAATAGATTTGCGGCAAAACGACACGCCGTTTCTGGTGGCGCGACGCCACCGCACCACGGTGGAAGCCGTCCGGCGGCTCAACAACCTCCGCGAAACACATGCGTTTCCCGCAGCCATGAAAAAGGTCCGCGTGCTGAATTTCCCGAACGCGTCGCTCGTGGTGCACAAGCGCACGCGCGTCGCCGATCTCACGCTGAACGGGAAGTTCTTCAAACGCTACTACGTGTCGGTTTCCGCGGACGTCGCGGCCGCGAACTATCCGATCACCGCCAAGGCGTCGGAAGGGCCGCAGTCGCGTTTCAAGGCGCTTGGCATCAGAATGTCTCCGGACGACGAATCCGAACTGCGCATGTTTCTCGCGCCCGGAGCCCAGCTCACGGTTTCCGATCTTTGATTTTGAATCTCGCAACTGGCAAAAAAGGAGGTAGTCATGGCGGATTGTTCAAAACGGTGCATGGTGACGGGGGCGGCCGGATTCATCGGTTCCGCGCTCGCGCGGTTGTTGTTGAAGGAGACGGACGCCTCCGTGCTGGTGGTGGACAAGTTGACGTACGCTGGCGTTCCGGAATCGCTCAAGGAGGTCGGTCTCGACCCCGCGACGCTCGAATCGGCGAATCCGCGGCTCCGGTTCCTCAAGGCGGACGTCTGCGACGCGGCGGCGATGGATCGCGCGTTCGCCGATTTCAGGCCGGAAGCGGTTTTCCATCTGGCGGCCGAATCGCACGTGGACCGTTCCATCGACGGCCCCGGCGAATTCGTCCAAACGAACGTCGTGGGCACGGCGACGCTGCTGCAGGCGGCGCTGACTTATTGGCGCGGACTGGACGACGCCGCGAAGGCGGCGTTCCGATTCCAGCACGTTTCCACCGACGAGGTGTACGGTTCGCTTGGCGCGACTGGTTTTTTCACGGAGAAAACGCCGTATGCGCCGCATTCGCCGTATTCGGCCTCCAAAGCCGCGAGCGACCATCTGGTGCGCGCCTGGCACGACACCTACGGGATGCCCACGCTGATCACGAACTGCTCGAACAACTACGGCCCGTACCATTTCCCCGAAAAGCTCATTCCGCTGGTGACGCTGAACGCGCTCGAGAGCAAGCCGCTGCCCGTGTACGGCGCGGGCGCGAACGTGCGCGACTGGCTGTACGTGGAAGACCACGCGCGTGCGCTGCTGCTGGTGAACGAGAAGGGCGCTCCCGGCGAAACGTACAACGTGGGCGGGCACAACGAGCGCACGAATCTCGAGGTGGTCAAGACGGTGTGCGCGATTCTCGACGAATTGCGTCCGCGCGCGGACGGCTCCAAATACGAGTCGCTCGTCACGTTCGTGAAAGACCGCCCCGGCCACGACCTGCGATACGCCATCGATCCTTCCAAGTTGATGGGCGAACTCGGGTGGAAACCGCGCGAGAATTTCGAAACCGGCATCCGCAAGACGGTCCAGTGGTATCTGGACAACGAATGGTGGTGGGGGCCGATCCACGCCAAGCGCTACGCTGGCGAGCGGCTTGGCAAGGGGTGACGCAATGATCGTCGAAACCGCAGAAGGTTGCGTCGTCGACGTGCGGGCGGCGCCGCGGTCCGGAAAGGCCGGCGTGGATGGTTGGCTTGGCGACGCGGTGAAAGTGCGCGTCAAATCGGCCCCAGTGGACGGCAAAGCGAACAAGGAACTGATTGAAGTCCTGGCGAATGCGTTCGGATTGCCGAAGAGCGCGGTGTCGTTCAAAAGCGGCGAGACGTCCAAGACGAAACGGATTTTTTTGAAAGGCGCCACGGCGTCCCGCGTGATGGAAGTAGTGGGAAGCATGGCTTGAAGCGGAAAAGGAGAACGGGAAATGAAGATGAAATTGTTGCTGTCCGCATTGCTGTTGGCGGCGGGATGCCACACGGTTCCCACGCCGGAGAAACCGCTGGTCCTGAAGGGCACGTGGTGCAGCTTGGGCACGTCGATCACCTGGTACAACAACAACGTCGCGAAGGGGCGCTTCACGCGCGGCTACCAGGACCGCGTGATGGACTGCGTCAAGTTCGACAAGTTCGTAAACGCCGGCATCAACGGCGGCGTCGTGCGCCAGCAGCCTGGCCACGTGCCGTTTGCGGACTACTACACGATCGAGCACGGCGTCAACGACTGGGGGCATTCGACGCCCGTGGGCAAGTTGTCCGACTACGTGGAGAACGCCACGAACGGCACGTTCTCGGCGAACTACCGCGTGCTGGTGGACAAGATCCGCGCCGTGAATCCGAAGGCGAAGATCATTTTGGCGACGCCGCGGAAGTCGTACGGTTTCGGATCCTATCTGCCGGCGCACAGCTACGACGCGAAAAACGGCATCTATCTGCAACAGTACGCGAACGCCGTGCGCGCAATCGCCGCGTACGAAAAATTTCCCGTGGCCGATTTCTTCGACAAGTGCGGCGAAGAGGACGAGCTCGCGTCTCTGTCGATCGACAAGGCGTTGCACCCGAACGACCCCGGCTACCAACGCATGGCGGACGAAGTCGTCAAGGCCTTCGCGGATTTGTGAGAGAGGAGCGGCACGTGAGGAGAGCAGTCGCGATTTTCGTTTTGTCGGCTGCCGCGTGCGCGACCGCAACGCCATTTTCGACGTTGCGGCTTCCGGCGACGCCGGAAAACTGGCCGTCGCAGCGCGCCATGCTTTCGCGCAGCCGCGACTGCTTCGACGAAGTGTGGTTTTCGGCCTGCAACTTCAAGTCGCTTGCCGAAAACGAGGCGCGCGCGAAGTGGCTCGCCGCCGCCGCGCGCGAAATCCGCGCGATGGGCTACGTCGCCTCGCTCGAGTTCGAGCTCACGATCGGCAACACGGACGGTCCCGACTACGAACGGATGCCGTTCAAGGACTGGACCGGTTTCACGGGTCCGGACGGCTGGGAGGGCGTCCGCTGCAACTGTCCGCGCGATCCCAAGTTCCACGCGTATTTCCGCGACCAGCTCAGGCACTATTGCGCCTGGAAGCCGCACACGATCTGGCTGGACGACGACGTGCGCGTCGAAAGCCACGGCAAGAACCCGAACGGCTGCTATTGCAAACGCTGCGTCGCCGCGTTCGCGGAAGCCGAAGGCAGGGCGTGGACGCGCGAAACGCTGGTGGCGGCGACGAAAACCGACAAGGCCCTCGCCGCGCGCTGGCGCGCGCACTGCTTCCGTGGCCTCGCCGAATTCGCCTACGCGTTCTGCAAGGCGGTGAAGGAATTTTCGCCGGAAACGCGCCTGGGCTTCCAGTATCCGTGGGCGGACGAAGGCCAGCTCGCCATAGTCGAGGCCATGGCGAAGGCGGCCGGCGGGAAGATCGCCATGCGCCCCGGCAGCTGCCATTACAACGACTGGAATCCGTACGGCCTGGTCGACAAGACCTACCGCATGCAGGAGCAGATGAAGACGCTTTCCGCGCGCTTCGGCCTTTTCGACCGCCTCTGCCCCGAAATCGAAACGTACCCGCGCAATTTCACCATGCGCACCGCGCGTTCGCTCGGATTCGAGGCGCTGATGCATCTCGCCGCGGGCATGGACTCGCTCACGTGGTACGTCGCCGGGAACGCCGAACCGTGCGAATGGTACGAGCGCACGGTGTTCAAGGCGCCGCGCGCGAACATGTGGCTCTACCGCGAATACGTCGCGCGCAACCGCGGCGCCGACCCCGTCGGCTTCGCCGCGTTTCCGCACGAAATCGGCCCGTGGACGCCCGGTCTCGACCCCTGGGCGGCGCCGTCGTGCGTGCCCTACAACTTCGGCGTCGGCCGCGCGCTGGGAACGGTTCTCTGGGACTGCGCCGCGCTGCACGCCGTTCCGGACGACGCGCTGCGGGAGGTGTTGCGCGGCGGCGTGCTGGCGGACCAGGCCGCCGTCCGGCATCTCGTCGGGCGCAAGCTCGTGCCCGAAGACGCCGCCGAACTCGACAAAACGGAACTCAGCGATTCCACGGAGCGCCATGCGCGGTTGGTCGCTTTGCCGTCCGGCGGCAAAATGGCGGTGTTCGCGCGTCTTTCCCCGTATGGCGCCACCTCGCGCGAACTGCTGCGCTATTCGCAGTTGGCGGACGCCGTTTCCGGCGGCGGAATGCCGGTGGTGTTCGAAAGCCCCGCGCTGGACGTGGTGCTTCCGCGCGTGCGGAAGGACGGTTCCTTCGCGAGCGCCGTGATCGTCAACGCCCGCATCGACGAGCAGGAAAGCGCGCGGCTGCGCATCCGCCGGCTGGAAGGAGATTGCGTGCTGTGGTTCGCGCTGTGGTCGGACGGTCCCGTGCGTCTGCCCGTGACGCGCGACGCGAAGAC
>JAKSOX010000070.1 GCA_024405335.1 Kiritimatiellia bacterium | reverse complement strand
TGCCCCACTGCGCGATGTCGAGGTGGTGCGCGCCCCAGTCGCCGTTGTAGCCCGAACCGATGTCGTCGTCGAAGCGCCAGAACATCGGATAGAAGTTGTTCACGCCGCGGGGCGCGAGCTGGTCCGAATACGGACGCCACGCAGCCGGGCCGAGCCACATGTCCCAGCCCCAGCAGCCGAGCTTGTCGTTCGGCGCGCCTTCCTTGGCGGCGTTCTCGGGAACGTCGAAGAAACGCACGGGATGGGAAGGACCGCCGAGCTTCTGGCCGCCGATGCCGTAGTTGGCGTCGACATACTTGAGGTCGCCGATCAGGCCGTTGCG
Source organism: Kiritimatiellia bacterium (assembly GCA_024405335.1). Taxonomy (GTDB): domain Bacteria; phylum Verrucomicrobiota; class Kiritimatiellia; order RFP12; family UBA1067; genus UBA1731. The sequence goes on along the minus strand of JAKSOX010000070.1, from coordinate 8,574 downwards.
GACGATCATCACGGCGGTGCGGAACTCGGAAACCGCCTTCCAGGAGCGCTGCATGGAGCCCGTCTGGAACACGCGGTCGTACTTCTTCTGCGCGGCGATGACCTTCTTGGCCTCGTCGATCGAGAACGTGAGCGGCTTTTCGCAGTACACGTCCTTGCCGTGCTTCATGGCCTCGACGGACATGTAGGCGTGCCAGTGGTCAGGCGTCGCGATGCACACGCCGTCGATGGACGGATCCTCAAGCACCTCGCGGAAGTCGAGAACGGCCTTGCAATCCTCGTTCTTGTAGTATTTGTTGACGCGCTTGCGGGCGTCTTCCGCGCGCTCGGGATCGCAGTCGCACACCGTCGTGACGACGGCGTTCTTCTGCTCGAGGAACTGCGGCAGCAGGGCCGTGCGGCCCTGGATGCCGAGACCGATCATCGCGATGCGGAACTTTTCGCCCGGCTTGAGCGTGCGCGCTCCCACCTTGGCGGTGGAGTAGCCCGCGAGCGCGGCCGCGGCCGCGCTGCCGAACAGGAAACTGCGGCGGTTCAGGTCGATCATCAGTTGAGTCCTTTCGTCTTGAGGAACTGGTAGGAAGGCGTCACGGCTTCGAGCGAATCGAAGTGGCGCTCGCATTCGACGACCCAGTACTTGACGCCGTCCTTTTCGGCGACCGGCAGGAGCGCGTCCCAATCCACCGGCGTCGCGCAGGGCTTGCCGTTCTCGTCGCAGCCCGGCTTGCCGAGGATCGCGTCGAACTTCTTCACGCCCTTGCCCATGCCGTTCTCCTTCGCGTGCAGCGTCGGGGAGCGGTGCGGGTACTTCGTGTACTGGACCATCGGGTTGACGCCTTTGATCGTGTCGCCGGCGCAGGTCGTCCAGCCGACGTCCTGCTCCATGCAGACGTTGTCGCGGGTGTTGGAGAAGAAGTAGTCCCAGAACGAGGTGCCGTCCGTGAGGAAGATCGCGTGTTCCCACGTGTGGTTGTGGAGGCCGATCGTGCAGCCGTACCCCTTGGCGACGTCGGCGGCCTGGTTGTAGAGGTCGCAGAGCTTCTTGGTGAAGTCGTCGATTTCCTTCGAGGACTTGCAGGGCTCGCCGCCCTGGCCCGTGGACCAGCTGCATCCGGGCGGGAAGTTGCCGCCGCCGGGGCAGATGACGTGGCTGTTGCCGTAGGCGAGTTCGAAATCGCACGTCTTCTTGAGCACGTCCTTGTCGAACGTGAAATTCTTCATGTCGAAGCCGTACGCCGCATTGGACACGTGCGTGCCGCACACGGTGAGGCCGTTGTCCGCGAGCATCTTCTTGAGCTCGGCCGCGTCGGCGCCGTAGTAGCCAGCGAATTCGACGGACTTGTAGCCGATCTTGCGGACCTCGGCGAGCGCCTTTTCGAGGCCCAGCTTGCCCTGGCCCTGCTTGCCGATGTACTGGTGGATCGAGTAGAGCTGGAGCGCGATCACGCCCTTGACGCCGCCGCAGCACTTGTTGCAGCAGCCGGGAAGCGCGGCCGCGGCACCCGTCGCCGCCATCGCTTCGAGAAAGTTCCTTCTTGTGAGCATTTTTTTGTTTCCTTCCTGTTTGGTTTACTGTCCGGTGGAAAAATCCGATTGGCCCTCACGCGCCGAGCTTGTCCATAGTCATGAGCGGGAGGTCCTTCTTCGCGACCATCGCGAGCGGCTTCGCCTTCGACGCGTCGTAGGCGTAGCCGTCCGGCCCGAGCGGCCACACCACGGGGGCCGTGTTCAGAATCGTCGCGCGGAAGCCCTGCATCGTCGCGCCCATGTTGCCCGTGTGGGACGAATTGCAGCCCTCGTTTTCGATGACGAACGGTTTGTCGTAGCCCTTGGCCATGAGGTTCAGCAGGAACTTCGTCCAGTCGATCGAGTCGGATCCTCCGAAACCGGGGAGCCGCGGCTCGTAGTTCATGCGGTCCCACTCGTTCGCGGGCTGCGGCACGCCGGCCTTCCTGGCGAGCGCGTCGTCCACCTTCTGCGTGGGATAGAGCCGCCCCCAGTGCGTGGCCGCCTCGGAGCGCGGGAAGTTGCGCGTGCCCTTGATGTGGACGCGGCGCAGGCGCTTGAAATCCATCGCGTTGACCACGTCCGTGGGATCGACGTGCTGCCAGGCGTCGTGCGACGGATCGTACGTTTCCTGGAGCGCCATCGACGGCACCAGCGCGTACATGAGCTTGCGCGCGGCGAGGCAGCCGGGCAGGTTGTTGTACGCGTCGGAGGCGGTGACGGGCTGCCACCCTTCCATCGGGCAGTTCTCGAAGCAGAGCGTGACGCCGAGCGATTCGGCGTACTTCACGATCGGCGTGAACACCTTCTGGAACTTCAGGAGATTCTTTTCGAAGCCGCGGTCCTCCTTGGCGAGCGTGGTGTCGTAGCCCACGAACGTGCCGCACACGACGTCGTTCGCGTCGCCGCCAAGCAGGGCCGCCATGCGGATGAGGCGCAGCACGTGGTTCTGGTTCGTGACCTGGTTCGCTGGATTGCCGCCGATCAGATTGTCGTACGCGCCCACGGAGCAGCGCAATCCCGCCTTGTTCAGCTTTTCGATCGCGCGCTTCGCGTCGTCGAGCTTGAAATCCTCGTAGTCGAGATGCGTGGCCGTGTGGTCCTTGCGGTCGGAATCGCGGCGGAACACGCACAGCTCGAGACCCTGCGCGCCCACGGACTTCGCGCGCTCGATCACCTGGTCCAGCGTCTGGCCCGGAAAGGCGCTCGTCATGAGCCAAATGGGATTGTTGCCCGGCTTCGCCGTGGAAGCCCCTTCGCCCGGCGCGTCCGCGCCGAAAAGCGAACGCCCCGCCGCCGCCGCCGCGATCGCGGCGGCGCCTTTGAAGAAATCGCGTCTGTTCATCTGTTTTTTCTCCGTTGTGCCTGAACTGGTTTCGTTCCGAATGGAATAATGGGAATAATACCATTCAACGCCATGAAATGCAAGCGGCAAGTTGACTGGCGGGCACGGCGTGCGCCGCCCGACGTCACGAGAAAAGAATCTCGCGGCCGTGGAAGAGGAAATTGCCGCCCGCCACGTATTCCATCGCCGTGGGCGAGAAACGGTCCTCCACGCACAAGTGGAGATGGCCCGCCAGAATCGCCTTCAGCAGCGGTTCCTTCTTGAGGTAGGCGATGAAGTCGCGCGTGACCGGATCCTCGCGCTGCTTCTTCCATTCGCCCGCGATTTCCGGCACGGCGGCGTCGCGGTAGAAATTGGGTTCGCCCTTCTGCGCGGCGGCAGTCCAGAACTTGCGGTCGACGCGCCAGATGTTTTCGGTGTAGAACGGCACGTGCATGCACAGCACGATCGGCAGCCCCTTCTTGGCTTCTTCCGCGAAACGGGCGACCTGTTCCTCCGTGACCGTGCCGTACACGTCGTCCAACGTGACGAAGTTGACGCCGTTCACGAGTTTGGAGGAAACCGACACGTCGAACGGGAACGCGGCCGAAACCGCGGCCCGCGTGCCGGCCTTGTACGCCTCGGTCGGTTCGCTCGGCTCGAGCCACATGTTGCGCGAGTACTCGTGGTTGCCGAGGCATCCGAACATTCCGGTCCCGAAATATTTCTTCACGAGGTCGAAATTCGCGCGCGACTGCCAGTCGATCAAGTCGCCCGTGTGGAGCACGTAGTCGGCGTTCGTCTTCGCCCACGCGAGCGAATCGCGCAACGCCTCCTCCTGGCGTCCGCCGAAGGTCTTCGTGCGGATTTCCTTGAGCTGCTGCTTTTTCGGGTCTTCGTCCGGATACGCCGCCGTGAGGTGCGTGTCGGAAACGTGCAGAACGGAAAACGGCGCGGTTGCGCCCGCGTTCACGCAGGAACAGGCGAGCATGAGACGCTCGAAATTGCCGCGCTGCGGAAACACGTCGCCCGACGGCGCGGTCGTTTCGCATTCCGGCGGCCGGCAACCGGGCAAAGCCGCCGTGGCGACGAGCGCGCCGGCGGAAAGTCTGAAGAAATCGCGACGGGACGATACGGCGTTCATGGCATCTTCCTTTCTTTCGATTCACCAGCCGAGCGTGCGGAGAATGACTTCCGCCATCAGGCGGTCGCCCGCCGGCGCCATGTGCGTGCCGTCGCGGGTGAGTTCGCGCTTGAACGGATTCTCCTTGGCGGCGATGACGGAATTGAACACGGCGTTGAGCGGCACGATCGGGCACTTCTCCGCGGCGGCGATCTTGCGGAACGCCTCCACGTAGGGCTTCTCGTTCTCGTTCGCGAGGTGCGGCTCCTCCACCACGGGCGTGGGTTCGAGCATGATCACGCCGACGCCGGCCTGTTTGGCCGCCCGCACGATCTGCGTCACGTCGGCCGCGTATTCCTTGAGCGGATGGCCGGGGTTCTTGCGCGCGTCCTCGTAGCCGTTCGGGGCGTCGTTCACGCCGCATGAAAAGAACATCCACCGCGGCTTTTTGTCCAGCACGTCCTTCTGCAGCCGCGCGCGCATGTGGTGGGACATGTTGCCGGAAACGCCGGCGGCGACGAGTTCGGCCTTGACGCCCTGCGCGGCGAGGCCGTCCATCACGAGATGCACGTATCCCGTGGGGCGCTCGGCTCCGAACTGGGTGATGGAGTCGCCCAGAAACGCGATTTTGTCGCCGCTGGCGAACGGCACGCGCGGCACGGCCTTGCGCTTCTGCGAAAAGAGCCACTCGAGGTTCTTGCGGGTTCCGTAGGCGGGCGTCCACGAGCCGTGGCCCACGTTCGGGTGCTCGGTGTATTTGACGGGACATCCCAAATCCCACAGCGCGGCCGTCATCCGGCGCGAACGCGCGAACGGCACCACGCCGTCCTTGTCGCCGTGGTGCGTCCACGTGGGCACGTTTTTGAACTTCCACGCCTGGCGCACGTCCGCGCCGCCGCACACGGGCATCGCGGCGGCGAACCACTCGGGCTTGCGCGACACGAGATCCCACGTGCCGTAGCCGCCCATCGATATGCCCGTGGCGTACACGCGGTCGCGGTCGACCGGCAGTTCGGCGAACAGTTTTTCCATGAACGCCATCTGCAGCGCCATCGTCTCGGACGGCTTTTCGGGCATGCGGTGGTCGAGATGCGACCACGGCACGTCCACCCACTGCTGGTTTCCCGGCACCTGGCCGGCGAGGAAGAAGCAGTCGTTGCCGGATTCGACGGCGTACTTGAGCACCTCCGTCGCGCCGATGGCGAGCTGGTCCACGTTGTTCGTGCCGCGCTCGCCCGCGCCGTGCATCAGCACCACGAGCGGGTACTTCCGCCCCTGCTCGATCTTCGCCGGCGCGTGCCAGCGGTAGCGGAACGTCTTCCCGCCCGCGTCGGTCCAGGTCTTCGCCTCCGTCATGTCGTGGACGGCGTCCGCCCGACACGCCGCCGCCGCAAGTGCGGCCAAACCAAAAACAATGTTCTTTTTCATGTGCGGGATTATACCACAAAACCGCGTCAGTCAACCAAAATCCGCATCGGACCCAAAAGCCCGGCGGGAAGCAGCGGTTCGCCGCCCTTGTAGTGCCGCACGATGGAGAACGTGTGCCGCCCTGTGGGGGACGGCTTCCCCTGCTTCACCCAATCGGGAATTTCCTTGAGCAGGCCAGCGCGCCAGTCGTTTTCCCACCACACGCAGTCGTCGGGCTTCTTCGCGTCGCCGATGAGACGGTTCGCCCAGGTGTTCGACACCTTGATCCGAATCGCGTGCACGGTCTTTCCGGACGCCGCCAGCGCGTCCGTGAGGTCCACCCGGTACGGCGGCTTCCAGAGCACGCCCGCGAGCTTGCCGTCGAAAAACACCTCGGCCGTCTCGCGCACGTCGCCCAGGTCGAGCATCACGCGCCGGCCATTGCCGACTTCCGGGAACGCGGCCTCCGCATCGTACGTCGCCGTGCCGGAGAAGTATTGCGTTTCACCGCCCAGCGTCGTCCAGGAAACGGGTTTGTCCAACGCGTACGGACCGCCGCACCCACGACCGGATGGGAACGTCAGCGTGAAACGGGAAAGCGTCAGGACGGTTTTGGCGTTCTGGAACGGCCGGAAGACCGGGATGGTTTCGTCTTTCCGCGGGGAGAAAAGGACGAACGCGCTGCCGCACGCCTCGAGCGGCAGGTCGATTCGCGTGCGGCCGCCCTCTTCGCGGAAATCGGCGATGCGGAAGCGCCTGCCGGTTTCGGGATCCCACAATTCCGGAAACCGGCCCGACACGGCGAACGAACACGCCAGCGTCACCGCGTTCGTGTCGGGGCAGGCCACGAAGAAGCCGCAGGCGCCGTCCGCATAGTCGCGGCGGATGGCGCGCACGCGCGCCGCGGTGCCTGAACAGGAGAAATCGCGCGTGACGCCCGCGAACGCCGTTTCGTCGTCGCGGAACATCCTGGCGCCCGACTCGCGGAATCGCTTCGCCTGCGCCGCGCTCGCGTATTCGTAGGCGGCGTCGTCGGCCAGCACGAGCGCCTCGTATTCGGCGCCGCTCGGCGCGAAAACGCGGCCCCGCTCGACCTTCACCAGCGCCGCGTCGTCCGCGCCCACCACGTCGTAGGAAACGTCGCCCGGAAACGCCGCCCGCGGAAATTCCGCGAGCTGGTCGTCCGGCGCCACGTAGAGCAAACGGCTCGTCGAGCGGCCGCGCGAAAGCAAATAGTGCAGCCGCGTGTGGTACGCGACCATCGGCTTCATCGCCGACCACGTGGGCGAATTGATTTCGGAAATCGTGCCGAACACGTTCATCGTGGCGCCGGGGACGTATCGGTCGCCCCAGGGCTGGTGCGCAAGCGAATGGTAGGTGAAGCGGTTGACGCCCGCCGCAAGCGCGGCGTCGCCGCACGCCTTGTGGATAGAAAGCCCCTTGCGCCATTTGCCGCACGCCCCGGGCGCGCACGTGAAGGATTCCGCGTCCGCGAAGGCCTTGCCGTGGAAATGGACCGCCGAGGCGACGCGGCGGATGCAGGATTCGTCGGGGAACGTGTTTTCGTCCACGGCCCTGCCCGCCGCGTAGCGCGCGGGTTCGTACGTCCAGAATTCCGACATCGGCAAATCCGCGCTCCGGGCGTAGGCGTATTGGTCGGCCGGAGAATTGCCGTACGGTTCGCACTGGTACTTCAGGCCGTCGCGGTGCGCGAGGTCGCGGAAACGGTCCGAATAGTTTTCCGTGAAAAGTTCGGCGATCGTCTTGCGCCAGTCGCGGAAGAACTTTTCGGTCGCCTCGGGCGTGTCCACGACGCGCCCGGAAAACGCCGGCCAAAAACGGTCCAGCGCGTATCCGCGCCGGGCGGCGAATTCGGCGGGCAGGGAGTCCGTCCAGTTCTGGCTGCCCACCTCCCAGCTGTCGCACAGCACTTCTTTTATGCCGCGCATGCCCTTGAGCTTGCCGACGTAGCCCTCGTACACGGCGTCGATGCCCTTCTTGTCCAGCTTGTCGCACTCCAGCCCCTGGCGGCCGCCCGCCGCGGGTCCGTTCATCGCGCCAGTGGACACTGCCGCCGTGCGCTGTACGATCCACAGCCGCCCCCGGACGGGCGCCGTCCACTCGAACGTGCCGTCGGGCTTGAGGAACCGGCTCACGTCGAGGCGTTCGCCCTTGGAATCGACCGCCGCGTCCGGCTTGTCCGGAATCGGCGCGAACCCCTGGCGGAACGCGAGCGAACGCGCCTTCACGTCGGGAACGATTTTAGAATCGCAGGTGAGGCGCAGTTCCGCGAGTTCGTAGAAGTTCCCAAGGTCGTTCGGCGCGTCGAAGGTGAAGCGGAAGCGGCTCGCGCGCACTTCCTTTCCGAGCGGCACCGCCAGACGCTCCTCGCGCGCCAGCGGGAAACCGTTGTTGAAAAGTTCGAGTTTCAAGTCCGCAACCGGCTTCCACGCGCCGCCGTCAACCGACGTCTCCACCTTGAACGTGGCGCTCTGCATCCACGTCCACACCGTGTTCGGACGGTGCCGGAACTCGAACCCCGTGACGTCGCAGGGCGCGGGGAGCGTCAGGACGTAGCGGTTCGTTCCCTCGCGCACGAAATCCACCGCCGGCGGCGCGGGCTTTTCCGCCGGGGGGGCAGGGTAGGCGATGAGCGAAATCTCCTTGATCCACCCTTTCGGCACTTCGCCGTTCACGGGGAACTTGCCCTTGAAGGTCTGCCCCGGTTCGAGCACCACGTCGCTCACCATCAGCCGCTTCATCGAGTTTTCGGGCGTGATCCACGGCGCGCCGGACGCGGTCCAGCCCGCGCAATTGTGCACGGCGAGGTCGATTCCGCGCTTCGCGGCCTCTTCGCCGGCGAAACGGACGTGTTCGTACCACGCGGGCGAGTAACCTTCCACGGGACCGGCCACGACGCCGCCGCCGAGATCGAAAATCGTCGCGCCGCCGATGCCGACTTTGGCCATCTCGGAGAGGTCGCGCACGATGCCCTCTTTGGTGACGTTGCCGTTCATCCAATGCCACCAGCAGCGCGGGCGGCACTCCGCGGGCGGCTTGGCGAACGAGGCGGAATCCACCGTCTGCCGGGATTCGGCGTCCGCGAACGCGCAGAACGCGCCCAATGCTGCCGAAACGGCGAAAACGCTCTTCATGGGCGCGTCAAAGGATTTCGTTGAGTTTCTTCACGACCTCGAAGGCGTCGGCGACGTAAA
>JAKSOX010000007.1 GCA_024405335.1 Kiritimatiellia bacterium | reverse complement strand
CGCGCGATTCCGGCGGTGGAGGACGGCCTCAAGCCCGTGCAGCGCCGCATCATGCATTCGCTGTGGGAGAAGGACGACGGCAAGTACACGAAGGTCGCGAACATCGTGGGCCACGCCATGCAGTACCATCCGCACGGCGACGCCTCGATCGGCGACGCCATCGTGGTGCTCGCGAACAAGCTGTGGGGCGAAGGGCGCGGCTATCTCATTGACGGACAGGGCAACTACGGTTCGCTCTACACGGGTATGCCGCACGCGGCCACGCGTTACATCGAGTGTCAGCTCACGGAGCTCGCGCGCAAGGAGGTCTTCAACAAGAAGACCACCGAGTTCGTGCCGAACTACGACGGCCGCAAGGAGGAGCCGGTCTATTTGCCGGCGAAGATTCCGCTGCTGCTGATGCTGGGCGCGGACGGCATCGCCGTGGGGCTTTCCACGAGCATTCTGCCGCACAACTTCATCGAGCTGCTGGAGGCGGAAATCGACTGCATCCAGAAGAAGAAGTTCCAGTTGTTCCCGGACTTCCAGCTCGGCGGCCTCATGGACGTGTCCGAGTACGAGGACGGCCTCGGCAAGGTGAAAATCCGCGCCGTGATCGAGAACGAGGACAAGAACCGCCTCGTGATCACGCAGCTGCCCTGGGGCGAGACGACCGAGTCGCTTTCCAACTCCATCGAGGAGGCGATCAAGAAGAAAAAAGTCGCCGTCCGCAAAATCCACGACCTGACCGCCGCCGAAGTGCGCATCGAGCTGGAGCTCGCCACCGGCGCCACGCAGGAGAAGGTGAAGCAGGCGCTTTACGCGTTCACCACCTGCGAGAAGTCGATCGCGTCGCGCCCGATCGTGCTGGACGGCGGCCGTCCGCGACTGATGACGGTGACGCAAATCGTCCAGAAAAACGCGGAACGGCTGCTGTTCCTGACGCGGCGCGAACAGGAAATCCGGCTGGAAGAGCTGAACGACCTCTTCCACGCGCGCACGCTCGACCGAATCTTCATTGAAGAACGCATCTACAAGCGCATCGAGACGGAAAAGACGCTCGAAGGCGTGCAGAAGACGGTGATCGACGGCTTCAGGCCGTTCCGCAAGGAACTGCGCCGCGACGTCACGCCCGAAGACGTGGACCGTCTGCTCAAGATACCGATTCGCCGCATTTCCCAGTTCGACATCGACAAGAACCGCCGCGACATCGAGGAAATCCTCGCCGAGGAAAAGCAGGTGAAGGACAACCTCGTGCATTTGCGCGCGTTCACGGTGAAGTACCTCAAAGGGCTCATTTCGGCCTACAAGAAGAAATACCCGCGCTGCTCGAAAATCGTGGACGGCGCGTTCGTCCAGGCCGACGTCCGCAAACTCACCGCGAGCGAGCTCACCATCCGCTACGACAAGGAGAACCACTACGTCGGGTCGGGGCTCAGAAACGGCGACGAGCTTTTCAAGTGCTCTTCCGTCGACAAGCTGCTGCTCGTGTGGAAGGACGGCCGCTACAAGATGTGTCCGCCGGACGACAAGATTTTCGTGGACAAGGACCTCCTGCAGGTCATCCTGTTCAACCCCGAAAAGGACCGCGACCGCGCCTGGACGTGCGTGTACGAAGAGCCGCTTTACGGTTTCGCGTACATCAAGCGCTTCACCTTCGGCGGCATGATCAACAACAAGGAATACCGCCTCGCGCCGGCCAAGTCCAAAATGCTGCTGTTCCAGCTGGACTGTCCCGAAACGCTGTACGTGAAGTACAAGCCGGCCAAGGGCCAGAAGATCCACCAGCAGTACTTCCTGCCGCAGGAGCCAGTGGACCGCGTGAACTCCGAAACCGGCAAGCTCGAAAAGCGGCCGGTGGTGGAAATCCGCGGCGCGTCCGCCCGCGGCCGGCAGCTCACCACGAAGGGCATCGCGCGCATTTCCGGATCGAAGGGCGCGTGGTGGGACGAATCGGAAACTTCGCCGAAGGGCGTGCTGGACTGACGGGGCGCGGCGATGGCGGATTTCGTCCACCTCCATCTGCACACCACCTATTCGCTGCTCGACGGCCAGTGCGGCATCGTGCCGCTGGTGAAGCGCGCGCGTGCGCTTGGCATGCCGGCTTTGGCCGTGACCGACCACGGAAACCTCTTCGCGCTCAAGGCGTTCTACGACGAATGCCGGTCCAAGAACGAAAAGACCTACGGCGACCTCGCGGGCGTCCACGTGAAGCCGATTCTCGGCTGCGAAGCGTACGTGACCAACCGCGACCACCGCCAAAAGGACAAGACGGAGACGCGCTTCCACCTGTGCCTGCACGCGATGAACCTCACGGGCTACCACAACCTCGTGCGGCTCATTTCCGAAGCGCACGTGAACGGCTTCTACTACCACGCCCGCATCGACCACGCGCTGCTGGAGAAATACCACGAAGGGCTCCACTGTTCGGCGGCGTGCATCGCCGGCGAGGTCGCGAGCGCGATCGACAACGGACGCATGGACGAGGCGGAGAAGTGCGCACGCTGGTACAAAGACCTCTTCGGCGAAAACTACTCGCTCGAAGTGATGCTGCACCCGTCCAAGAAGGGCAACGTGCCGATGGAAGCGCAACTCGACCACCAGCGCCTCCACCAGCGCCAGCTCGCCGTGGCGAAGGGCATGCTCGAACTCGGCAAAAAACTCGACGTGCGCGTGATCGCCACGAACGACGTCCATTTCCTCGACGCCGCGGACGACGACTCGCACGACGTGCTGCTGGCGCTTTCCACCGGCAAGAAGATGTCCGACCCGGGGCGCATGATCTACACGGGCGAAGAATGGTTCAAGCCGGCGGACGAAATGGCGCGTCTGTTTCCGGAGCATCCCGAGCTGCTGGCGAACACGCTCGAGGTCGCCGAGCGGATCGAGGAATACAAACTCGATTCTCCGCCGATCATGCCGAAGTTCCCGATTCCCGCGGAGTTCGGCACGGAAGAGGACTACGCCAAGAAGTTCGACGAGTCGGCCCTCAAAGAGCAGTTCAACACCAAAGACAAGCCCGCGAACTACGACCGCCTCGGCGGCTACGAGAAGGTGTTGCGCATCAAATTCGAGGCCGACTACCTCGCGTCCCTCGTGTGGGAGGGCGCGAAGCGCCGCTGGGGGGATCCCGTGCCGACGGAAATCGCCGAGCGCGTGCAGTTCGAGCTGGACACGATCCGCACGATGGGCTTCCCCGGCTACTTCCTGATCGTGCACGACTACATTTTCGCCGCCCGCAAGATGGGAGTGTGGGTGGGGCCGGGACGCGGTTCCGCCGCCGGCGCGGCCGTCGCGTATGCGCTCGGCATCACCAACGTCGACCCGATCAAGTTCGATTTGCTGTTCGAACGCTTCCTCAACCCGGACCGCATCTCCATGCCCGACATCGACGTGGATTTCGACGACGACGGCCGCGGCCGCGTGCTCGAGTACGTCACCCAAAAGTACGGCGCGGACCACGTGGCCCACATCGTCACCTTCGGGCAGATGGCCGCGAAGTCCGCGATCAAGGACGTCGGCCGCGTGATGGACTATCCGCTGGCGGACACGAACAAGCTCGCTTCCTACGTTCCCGACACGCCGAAGATCACGTTCGCGAAGGCGCTCAAGTCGGGCGAATGCCCCGATTTGCAGGCGGCGTTCGATTCGCCCGATCCCACGGTGCATCTGCTGATGGAGCGCGCCAAGCGCCTCGAAGGGTGCGTCCGGCAGCCGGGCGTGCACGCGTGCGGCGTCATCATTTCCCGCGATCCCGTGGCGGATACGCTGCCCGTGATGCCCACCGAGGGCGAGTCGCTCCTGACGACCCAATACGACGGCCACTTCGTGGAGCCCGTGGGGCTGCTGAAGATGGACTTCCTCGGGCTCAAGACGCTTTCCGTGGAAAAGGAATGCGTCGCGCTGATCAAGAAGTTCCGCAAGAAAGAGGAACTCACGGACGACGCCTTCGGCCGCACGCTCGACACGGACGACATCCCGGACGACGACGCGGAGACCTACAAGCTCTTCGGTCGCGGCGAAACGACGGGCCTGTTCCAGTTCGAATCCGACGGCATGAAGAAGCACCTGATGGCGCTGCAGCCGGAAAAGCTCACGGATCTCGTCGCCATGAACGCCCTGTACCGTCCGGGACCGATGGCGTACATTCCCGACTTCATCGACCGCAAGCAGGGCCGGCAGCCCGTCGTCTACGACCATCCGGAAATGGAGCCGCGCCTGAAGGACACCTACGGCATCACCGTGTACCAGGAACAGGTGATGCTGCTTTCGCGCGACCTCGCCGGCTTCACGCGCGGCGAGTCCGACAAGCTCCGCAAGGCCATGGGCAAAAAGCTCATGGACATCATGAACGAGCTCAAGGCGAAGTTCATCAAGGGGTGTCTCGCCAACCCCAAGTTCCGCGTCGGCAAATGGCAGGACGAAGGCGAAGCGCGCAAGCTCGTCGAGAAGATCTGGACCGACTGGGAGGCGTTCGCCTCGTATGCGTTCAACAAGTCGCACTCCGTGTGCTACGCCTGGGTGGCGTACCAGACCGGCTATCTCAAGGCGCACTATCCGGCCGAGTTCATGTGTGCGCAGATATCGTCCGAAATCGGCAACTTCGACAAGCTCCCCGGATTCGTCGCGGAGGCGGCGGAAATGGGCCTCGAAGTGCTGCCGCCGGACGTGAACGAAGCGTATCCGCGCTTCACCCCGGTGCGCGGCCGTCACGCCATCCGCTTCGGAATGGCCGGCATCAAGGGCGTGGGCGCCGCCGCCGCCGAGGCGATCGTGGAAGAACGAGAGAAAAACGGCCCGTACAAGGGGTTGCTCGATTTGTCGATGCGGCTCGCGGGGACGGCCGTGGTGAACAAGCGCGTGCTGGAAAACCTCGTCGCCGCCGGCGCGTTCGATTCGTTCATGCGGAACGATCCGTCGTTCCACCGGGCGCGCTATTTCAACAACGTCGCCCACGCGCTCGCGCTGGCGGCGGGCCGCGCGAAGGAGCGCGCCAGCTCGCAGATGGGCTTCTTCGACGTGCTGGACGCGAGCACCCCGGCCGAGGACGCGCAGGACGACAAGTTGCCGGATTGTCCGCCGTGGCCCGTGGCGCAGAACTACAAGCTCGAGCGGGATCTGATGGGCATCTACATGACGGGCCACCCCCTCGGCGCCTACCGCAAAGTGCTCGAGTCGCTTTCCACCTACAAGGTTTCCGAACCGCCGCCGATTCCTTTCGCCGCCGAAACTCCGGACGGCCGCCCCGCGCGCGTGGGCGTGCGGCTGGGCGGGCTGCTCAAGAGCTGCCAGGTGCGCATGTCCAAGCCGAAGAAGGAAGGCGAAACTCCGCAACCGTGGGCGATTCTGGAAATCGACACGGGCGAGGGCGTCACCGAAGCGCTGGCTTTCGCGAAGTCCTACGCCAAGATGAAGGACTGGCTGCCGAATTGCGTGGACCAGCCGGTGCTGGTGTGCGGGGAGCTTTCGCACCGCACGAACCGCGACACGCACGAAGAGGAAGAGGCGATCCAGCTCGTCTTGCGCGAAGCGTACACGCTGGAGGAAGGGCAGAAGCTCTTTTCGGAGGAGGGCCTCGTGGCCGAGTTCGACCACGACGACCCGGAACTCGTCGGCAAGGGCGCCGAATTGAACGCGCTCGTCCTCGCGCATCCCGGCGGGCTTTCGTTGACCGTCAAACTGCTCCATGCGGACGGCGCGGAGATGACCATCGCCCTCCCGCACGGCGTCAACCCCGACGGCGATTTCCTGCACGCGCTCGAAAAGATCGTCCCCAAGGATCGCTACCGTTTCGTTTCCAGCAAGAAGATTTTCGCGGAGGACAGGCCGAAATGGGAAAAGAAAAGACGTTGACGGCGAACGCGGCGTTGTACCGGCGCGCCGCGAAGGTCATTCCGGGCGGCGTCAATTCGCCGGTCCGGGCGTTCCACGGAGTGGGCGGCACGCCGTTGTTCGTTTCCGGCGGACGCGGCGCGAAGGTTTTTTCCTGCGACGGCCGCGCATTGGCCGACTACTGCTGCAGCTGGGGCGCGATGATCCTGGGCCACGGCCGGCGCGAGGTCGCCGCCGCCGCCGCGGAAGCCGCGCGCACGGGTTCCACCTTCGGCATCGCCACCGACCGCGAAGTGGTCTTCGCCGAGCGGCTGTGCGCCGCCGTGCCGGGGCTCGAGCAGGTGCGTTGCGTTTCGAGCGGCACGGAAGCCGTGATGACGGCGATCCGCCTCGCGCGCGGCGCCACGGGGCGCGCGTGCGTCGTCAAGTTCGACGGATGCTACCATGGCCATTCGGACGCGATGCTCGTGAAAAGCGGTTCCGGGCTGCTCACGGGCGGCGGCGCGTCGTCCGCCGGCGTCACCGCGGGCGCGGCGGCGGACACGCTCGTGCTGCCGTACAACGACCTTGCGGCGGCGGAACGGCTTTTCGCGGCGCGCGGAAGCGAAATCGCGGGCGTGATCGTGGAGCCGGTCGCCGGCAACATGGGGCTCGTGCCGCCGAAGAAGGGATTCCTCAAGGGATTGCGCACGCTCACGAAAAAGCACGGCGCACTGCTCGTGTGCGACGAGGTGATCGACGGCTTCCGTTTCGGTTTCGGCACGTGGACCGCGCTGTTCGGCGGCGTGGCGCCGGACCTCGTCACGCTCGGCAAGGTGATCGGCGGCGGCTTGCCGCTCGCGGCCGTGGGCGGCAGGCGAAAATGGATGAAGCTTCTGGCGCCGGAAGGCCCCGTGTACCAGGCGGGCACGCTCGCGGGGAATCCCGTGGCCGTGGCGGCGGGCCTCAAGACGCTGGAAATCCTCGAACGGGAAAACCCGTATCCGCGCATGGCCGCGCTGGTGGCGCGTCTGGGCGCTGGCGTGGACGAAATCGCCCGCAAGCGCGGGATTCCCGTGCGCGCGCAAGTCGCGGGCGGCGTGTTCACGCTGTTCTGCACGGAGGAGCCGGTCGTGGATCTCGCGTCCGCCAAGACGAGCGACCTGAAGCTCTACGCGCGCCTTTTCCACGCGCTGTACGACCAGGGCGTGTACGTCGCGCCGTCGCAGTTCGAGTGCAATTTCGTCTCCGCCGCGCACGCGGAACGCGACGTCGACGCATTCCTCCGCGCCTTCGCGCAATCTCCGATTTGACGCACTGAATCCTTGTGGGGCGGGCGTGGTTTGTGGTATACTACGCACCCATGAAAAACAAATTCCTTCCGATGGTGGCGACTCTCGTGGTCGCGGCGCCCGCGTTGGCGGGACTTTACGGCGACACGCCGGACGCGAAGCACGCCTGGAGCGTGCACGACATGAACCGGCCCAACCCGCCGCGCGTGACCTATGACGCCAAGGGCGTTCCGTCCGACGCGGTGGTGCTGTTCGACGGCACCAAGGAATCTTTCGAGAAGAACTGGTCGAACGGCCGTGGCGGCCCCTGCGGCTGGAAACTCGGCTCCGAAGGCGATTTCTACTGCGCACCCGGCTGGAAGAACGACGGCGCCGCCGTCACGCGCTACGCGCACGGCGACTGCCAGCTCCACGTCGAGTGGCGCCACGACGCGGACCTCACGGGCGCCGGGCAGATGCGCGGCAACTCGGGCGTGTTCCTCATGGGCAACTACGAAATCCAGGTGATGGATTCGACGCTCACGAATCCGGCGGACAACAAGGACCCCAACTACGCCGACGGCCAGGCCGGCGCCGTGTACGCCGAGAATCCCCCGCTGGTGAACGCGGGCCATTTCCCCGGCCAGTGGCAGAAGTACGACATCGTGTTCCACCAGCCCGTGTGGGAGGGCAAGACGCTGGTGCATCCCGGTTCCGTGACCGTGTTCCTGAACGGCGTGCTGGTGCAGGACCACTGGGAAATGGAAGGCCTCACCACGCATTGCCGCCGCCGTCCGCTCGCGCCGCACGCCACGAAGCTGCCGCTTTCGCTGCAGGACCACGGGTGCGTCGTGCACTACCGCAACATCTGGCTGCGCGAGCTGCCGTCCCGCTGGGCGAACACCACGCACAGCGCGATGTCCGCCAAGGAGGCCGACGTGATGGCGCTCCGCAACAAGACGGCCGCCGCGCTCTTCGCGAAGATCGACGCCGCCAAGTCCGACGCCGCCACGATCGCCGCGATGATGGAGGTGATTTCCTATTCGAAGGACGCGAAGTACGTGGACGCGCTCAAGGGCGCCGTCGCGAAGTACGTTCCCACGCTCGAGAAGCTTGACGATTCCCGCAAGGGCGAAGTGAACATGCTCTGGAACGCGTCCGAAGTGCTCGCGCGCAACAAGGTGTGCGGCGAGGATTGCCCGCTGCGCGCGGCGCTGAAGAAGGCGCGCGCGGCGAAGGGCTGGAAGTAAGCGGATCCGGCGATGAAGCGGTTGGGTGCGTTGTTGGCGTTGGCGGCGGCCGTCGCGGGGTGCGACACGGTCCGCAACGCCCGGCTGGAGCAGCGTTCCGCGTTGCGGTACGCGCGCCTGTCCGAAACGAACACCGTGCCCGACCGCGTTCTGTTCGCCGGCTTCATGCTGCCGGATTTCGTCACCTACGCCACCGAGAACCGCCCCGACATGATCCAGGCGCGCCTGGCCGTGTCGAACGCCGTGCTCGCCGTCCGCACGGTGCAGGCGGACGGTCCGCTCGTGCCGCACGTGGAGACGTCGGCCGGCTATTCGCGGCGCACGAACAACGGCAAGCACTTTTCGTTCGAGAAGATGGACGGCGATCCCACGGGCGCGGTGGGGCTCGATTTCCTGGTGTACGACTTCGGGCGTACGGACGCGGCCGAGGCGGAGGCGCGCGAAAATCTCGGCGCGGCGCACCTGCAGCTGCGGCAGACCGCGCTCGCGGTGTTCCGCGAAGTGGCGCAGGCGTATTTTTCGCTGCTGGAGGCGGACGCGAAGCTCGAGGCTGCCCACACCAACGAATACAAGTACGCCGAGCATCTGCGCCAGGCCGAGGCGATGTTCGCGGCGGAAGAGGCGAAAAAGCTCGACGTGTTGCGCGCGCGCGTCGACTTGTCGGACGCGCGCCTCGCCACGATCGTGGCGTCCAACGACCAGGTGGTGGCGACGGCCTCGTTCATGCAGGCGTTGGGAATCAAGACGGACGAGGGCTGCCGCGACGACGTGCTGCCGCGCCGGAGCGACTGCCTGTACGTCGCGGTGCAGGAGCTCGACGAATCGGTTTTCCCGGACGCGGAGGCGCTCCACCGCGCCCGCGAAACGTCGCCGGAGCTCGCGTACCGGCGCGCGAAACTGCGCGCCGCGTCCGCCAACGTGGACTGGCGCATCGCGGATCTCTATCCGTCCGTTTCGTTCGACGCGTCGCTTTCGTTCACGGACCGCATCTGGAATTTCAGCTGGGCCGGCAAGGCGCTGCAGAGCGTCTACCTGGGATGCCGGAAGACGACGGCGGTTGAGCAGGCGGTGGTGGCGCTGAAGTCCGCGCAGGCGGAACTCCTCGCGGCCGAGCAGACGCTTTCCGGCGAACTCGCCAAGGCGGTCGCGTCGCGCGACAGCGCGCGCAAGGAACTCGTGGCCGCGCACGAGAAACTCCGCCAGGCGCAGGAAAACCTCGCCACGGCGGAGGCCCAGTGGCGTCTCGGCGACATGTCCCGCGTGGACTATTCCGACGCCGTCAAGCTCTACGTGGAGGCGTTGGGCGAGCGGGCGGCGGCGTTTTACGCGGGGCAGCGGGCCGAGGCAGCGCTGTTTTCGATGGTGGGCGTGAGCCCGATTTACGTGGAGAACCGGGTGGCCGACCCGAACGTGCCGCGGGGAGGTGCGCAATGAAATGGATCAAGTGGGCGGTGGTGTTGGCGGTGTTCGCGGGCGCGGGCTGGGGCGGTTGGCGCTGGTGGGCGTCGAGGAAGGTGGCCGCGGACGTGGTCCAATACCGGCTGGCGCCGATCGCGCGCGCGAACGTGGTCCGCACCGTGGAGGCGACGGGCACGGTGACGCCGCGCAATTCGAGCAAGGGCATTCCCGTGGGCGCGCAGGTGAACGGGAAGATCATCAAGCTTTTCGTGGACTACAACTCCACCGTGACGAACGGCCAGGTGGTGGCGTTGATCGATCCGCAGGTGTACGAGGCCGAATACCGCCGCGCGCTCGGGCAGCTGCACGCCGCCGAAGCGAGCGTGCTCAAGTGCGAGGCCGAACTCGCGCTGGCGGAAAAGACGCTGGCGCGCAAGGCGTCCCTGCTCGAAAAGGAGATGGCGCCGATGGCCGACTACGACGCCGCGCTCCAGGCGCGCGACAGCGCGCGCGCGTCGCTCGCGCAGGCGAAGGCGCAGGTGGAGCAGTCGCAGGCGACGACGCGGCAGTCCAAGGCGAACCTCGACTACTGCACGATCGTTTCGCCCGTGAACGGCAAGGTGATCGCCCGCAAGGTGGAGGAGGGCGAGACGGTGGTTTCCTCCATGAACGCCGTGCCCGTGCTGACGATCGCCGAAGACCTGAAGACGATCTGGGTCGAGGCGAGCGTGCCCGAGGCGGACGTGGGCCAGATCAAGGTGGGGCAGACCGTGTCGTTCACGGCGGACGCCTACCGGCGGAAGTTCACCGGCAAGGTGAAGCAGATCCGGCTGGCCTCCGAAACCACGAACAACGTGGTGACGTATCCCATCATCATCGAAGCCGAGAACCCGGACGAAATGCTCTTTCCGGGCATGACGGCGAACATTTCCGTGGAGACGGCGCGCGCGGACGACGTGGTGGTGGTGGCGGCGGCGGCGTTCCGGTTCCGGCCGAAGCCGGCGGACTACGAGAAGGCCAAGGCGGCGGCGGGCGGCGAATTGCCGCGCGGGCGCAAGCTCTGGTTCGAGAAACCGGACGGCGGCCTCGAGCCGGTGCTCGTGGAGGAGGGCATTTCCGACGAATCGTTCACGCAGATCGTGGGCGGCGAAAAGTTCGAAGGCCGCAGCGCGGTGGTCGGCTACGAAACCGCGGGCAAGAACGCGGCCGGCAAGGACGGCGACACGAAGAACCCGTTCATGCCGAAGTTCCCGCAGCGCAACAAGAACAAGGGCACGGCTCCCGAGCCGAAGAAGTGAGGCGGCCGGCTTGAAGCGACTCGTCCATCCTTTCCGCGAAACGGACGTGCGCGCGCTCGCCGCCGGCGACGCGGTGAGCGTGAGCGGCCTCGTGTACACTGGCCGCGACCGTTTCCACAAGCATTTCGCGGACGGCGGCGAACTGCCGGTGGATTTCCGCGACGGCGCGCTGTACCATTGCGGGCCGGTGGTGGTGAAGACCGCGGAAGGCGGATGGCGCATGGTCGCCGCAGGACCAACCACGAGCGTGCGCGAGAACCCCTACGAGCCGGCGTTCATCGAAAAAACCGGGGTCCGGCTGATCATCGGCAAGGGCGGCATGGACGCGGGCGTGCTCGACGCCTGCCGCCGTTTCGGCTGCGTGTACCTGCAGGCCGTGGGCGGGGCGGCGGCGCTGGCGGCGAAGTGCGTCAAGCGGGTGGCCGGAGTGCGTTTTCTGGAGGAATTCGGCGCGGCCGAGGCGTGTTGGGCGTTCGAAATGGAGGATTTTCCGTGCGTGGTGGCGATGGACGCGCACGGAAAGTCGCTGTTCGACGCGGTGCGCGAAGCGTCGTCCGCCGCGTTGCGGCGGCTGGGAGTTTAGTTCGGGAACGTGACAATGGAAGAGTATTTGCTGAAGGTTCTGGCGATTGCGGTTTGCGTGCTGCTGTTCGGTTTCGCGATTTTCATCCACGAGTTCGGGCACTTTCTGGTGGCGAAACTGCTGGGCATGCGCGTGGACGTGTTTTCGATCGGCTTCGGCCAGGCCATCTGGAAGAAAAAGATCGGCGACTGCGAATACCGCGTCGCCTGGATTCCGCTGGGCGGCTACGTGTCCATACCGTCCGTGGATCCCGAGGGCACCAAGCAGCTGCAGGGCACGGCCGACGCCGCGGCGCCGCAGGTGGACGCCGCGCCGTGGAAGCGGATTCTCGTGGGCGTCGCGGGGCCGATGGGCAACTTCGTGCTCGCCGTGGCGTTGGCGTTCGCGCTCGCGGCCGTGCCCGGCGCGAAGTTCGGCGAACTGTCCGCGGAAGTGGGCATGGTGCCGGACGAAGGCCCCGCGTTCGAGGCGGGCGTCAAAGCGGGAGACGTGGTGCTGTCGATCGACGGGAATCCCGTTTCGAACTGGGGAGCGGTCCTCAACGAGACGCAGCTTGCGGGCGGGCGGACGGTGCCGATGGTGGTGCGGCGCGGCGCGGAGGAGGTGACGCTTTCCGTCACGCCGGCGCGGGACGACGTGACTGGCGGGTACTACCTGCTCATGTTCGCCACCACGAACGGCGTGAACGCGGCGCAGTGGATGACGGTGCGCGATCCGCTCAAGCAGCTCGCGTGGGACGCCGGGCAGATTTTCCGCGTGCTCAAGGCGCTGGTGACGCCCAAGGAATCGGCGGCGGCGGCGAACGCGCTGGGCGGCGTGGAGACGATCGGCACGGTGCTCTACAAGCAGGTGCGCAAGGACAAATGGGACGCCGTCGGCTTTCTCCGGTTCCTGAACGTGAACCTCGGCATGCTCAATCTGCTGCCGATTCCGGTGCTCGACGGCGGGCTCATCCTCTTCGCGTTGATCGAACTCCTGTTCCGCCGCAAGCTGAACGAGAAGTTCGTGAAATGCGTGACGGTCTTTTTCATGGTGCTGCTCGTCGCGTCGATGGCGTTTCTGATCGTCCGCGGCACGGTGCGCATCGTGAGGATGAATATCGCCCAGAAGACCATGCGGGCGAAGGCGGCCGACACCAACGCGGTGGACGCGGCGTCCGCCGCCAAACCGGAAGGCGGCAAATGAGGGGATGGCGCGAGTTCTTGCCCGTGGGGCTCGTGTTCGCCACGCTCGCGTGCTATTCCTGGGTTTTCGGCGGCATCGACGGGCCGAAACTTTTTCCGGCCATCGTCTGGGTTTGGCTGTTCACGCTTGAAGCGCTCGTTTTCTTTCCGCAGCGGGAAGAACGGGAGGCGGAACTCGCCGCCCGCGACCGCACGTGGAAGCGGCTGTCGCGCGATCCGATGACGTATTCCGTTTTCGTTTTCCTCGTGTTGCTGGCGTTTCCGTTTTTCAACGGCGTGCAGCCGACTGGCGAACCGCCCGTTCCCTGCGCGCCTTTTTGCGCGGACGTGGTCCACCACCGCGGCGTGTTCCTGTGGTTTCTGCCCACGTTGACGGCGGCGCTCGCCGCCCGCCACGCGCTGGTGGGCCGCGGCAAGCGGTTGCTGGTGGAGATGATCGCGTGGAACGGCGCGGCGTTGGCGCTGTTCGGTTTCCTCCAGCAGTGGACCGACGCCCAGGGCCCCTGGTGGATTCCGCTCAAGGCGGGCACGCGGTTCTTTTCCACGTTCGGCTACCCGAACATGGCCGGCAGTTTCTTCATGCTGCTGTTCGCCGTTTCCTGCGGCCTTTGGCAGGGGCGCGTCGCCGATTCGTTCGCCGTCGGCCGGCGTGAGGACGCGCGTGCGCTGGCGGCGGCGCGGCGCGTGCCGCATTGGATCCGCGCGCACTACATGCTCGTGCCGGCGCTGCTCAATTTGTTCGCCGCCCTGGACACCCTGTCGCGAGCGGCGATCATGCTTTCCGCCGCCATCGGCGCGTTTTGGTTCCTGTACGCGTTCTTGAGCGCGTTCACGCGCCACGCCGGCGCGAGCCGGATCCGCACCGTCGTCTGCGAACTCGCCGCGTTGGGCGCGTTGGCGTTCGGCGTTTGCACGTTCGCGCCGCCGGAGCTCCGCCAGGAACTTTCCAAAACGTCCGAATTCGAGGTGGCGGACCGGTTGTCCGGCCGCGGATCGTACCAGCCGCGGGTGGCCTGGGAGCTGTTCAAGGACCATCCGCTTTTCGGCGTGGGCGGCTGGGGATACGCGCATTTCTGCACTTCCAAGATGGCGCCCGGCGAGCGCGTTTACGCGCGATACGCCGGCAGCGCGAACGTGCACAACGACTACCTGCAGTTCCTGTGCGAACACGGCGCGGTCGGCGCGCTGCTGCTGCTGGTCGTCGTCTGCCAGCTGCTGGGACCCGTTTTGGACGGCTGGCGCGGCGCGGCGCGGCGCGCCCGTTTTTCCAGGCGGGCGTCGCGCCTGCCGCGTCCGCGCGCGGTCTACGCGATTCCGGCGCCGACGCACGGCGTGTTGCTCGGCTGCGCCGCCGTCGCCGTGCACGCATTCGGGGATTGTCCGTTGCGTTCGCCCGCGGTGTTGTGCACGGCGCTCGTGCTGCTCGCCTGCGCGGGCGGCTATTTCAGGGGCGACGAGGAAGAGGAGGATTGACCGTGCGCGGCGATTTGAACCGCAGGGCGTTTCTGCAGAACGCGATTCGCACGCCTTCGGGCAAGATGACGATGCGTCCGAACGCGCACGGCGAGATGGTGTCGCTGCTCGCCTACGGCGCCATGCGCCTGCCGACGGTCGACGGCAACCAGGCCGGACTCGACTGGGGCGGCTCGCCCGCGCCGATCGACAAGCCCGAGGTGTTCGCGCAGGTGGACTGGGCGATCGAGCACGGCGTGAACCTCTTCGACACCTCGCCGTGCTACTGCCGGGGCGAATCCGAAGGCGTGCTCGGCGAAGCGCTCGCGCGCCATCCGCGGAACAAGTGGTTCGTTTCCACGAAACTCAGCAATTTCGCGGCGGAAACGCAAACGGCGGCGGCGTCCGAAAAGATGTACCGCACGTCGCTGGAATTGCTGCGCACGGACCATTTGGACTACTACCACCTGCACGCCGTGGGAATGGGCGGGTTCGATGCGTTCAAGCGGCGGTATCTGGACAACGGGATGCTCGACTTCTGCGTGAAGGAACGCGCCGCGGGCCGCATCCGCAACCTGGGATTTTCCTACCACGGCGACCGCAAGGCGTGGGATTGGCTGATCGAACGCCACGACAAATACAAGTGGGACTTCGCGCTGATCCAGCTCAACTACGTGGACTGGCGCCACGGGCACGCGCTGAACGAGCGCAACCTCGACGCGGAATACCTCTACGGCGAACTCGCCGCGCGGAACGTCCCCGTGTTCGTGATGGAGCCGCTGCAGGGCGGCAAATTGGCGAAGTTCGACTACGGCGTCGCCGAGAAGCTCGCGCCGATCGACCCCGAGGCGACGCCCGCGAAATGGGCGATGCGCTTCGCGGGTTCGCCGCCGCGGGTGCTGTCGGTGATTTCCGGCATGACGTTCCGCGAACACCTCGAGGAAAACGTCGCCACGTTCTCGCCGCTGAAGCCCGTGGACGAACGGGAAAAGGCGGCCCTCGAGGCGGCCGCGCGCGAACTCGTTTCGGCGCGCATGGTGCCGTGCACCGGCTGCCAGTACTGCATGCCGTGCCCGTACGGACTCGACATACCCGGCATTCTTGGCGTGTTGAACCGCGCGCTGGCCGAAAAGCGCCTGCCCGATCCGCGGAGTCCCGATTTCGCCAAGCAGCGGCGCGCGTTTCTGCTGGACTACGAGCTTTCCGTTCCCGAGCCGCTGCGGCGCGCGGACCACTGCATCGGCTGCAACCGCTGCCGGCCGCATTGCCCGCAGGGAATCGACGTGCCGCATGAAATCCAGCGGGTGGACGGCATCGTGGAGCGTTTGAAGATCTAAGGCGAGGAGGCAAGACGATGGACGTTTCGAGAAGGGCTTTTTTGGCGTTGGGCGCGACGGCCGGAGTGGCCGCGGCGACGGCGGGCGACAAGCTGACTGACGGCGGTTTCGCGCCGGTGTCCCGTCCCGGCGAGCCCGGGCGCGCGACGCCGCTCGTGCCCGCCGGCGCGCGGAGTTTCGCGGCGTTCGACCGCGCGTGCGTCGGCTGCCAGCTGTGCGTGGCGGCGTGCCCGAACCACGTGCTCGTGCCGAGTTCCGACCCCAGGCGCTTCCTGCGCCCGGAGATGCGTTTTTCGCACGGCTACTGCCGCGTGGACTGCAACCGCTGCGGCGAGGCGTGCCCGGCGGGCGCGATCAAACCGCTCGCCCCGGCGGAGAAGATCAACGTCCACGTCGGCCACGCGGTGTGGCACAAGGACCGCTGCCTCGCGGCGACGGAAGGCGTGGAGTGCCATGCGTGCGAACGGCATTGCCCCGTGCAGGCGATCGTGCGCGTTTCGTTGGACAAGAAGAACCCCAAGGCCCCGTTGGTGCCGCAGGTGGACACGAGCCGTTGCATCGGCTGCGGCGCGTGCGAGCACCTGTGTCCCGCGCGTCCCGAGCCCGCGATGACGCTCAAGGGCTTCGCCGTCCACCGCGTGGTGACGAAGATGGGCGACGCGGACGTGCTCGCGGAGGCGAAGCGGCTGCTGTCGGCGAAAGCCGCGTTCGCGCTCGTGAAGGACGGCGTGATCTTCTCCTACGCGAAGGGCTGCGGCGTGAAGCCGCTGCTGGACCGGCTCGAAACGCGCCCCGAAGATTTGAAGGGCGCCTGGCTGATCGACAAGGTGGTGGGCCGCGCGGCGGCGGCGATCGCGGTGAAGGGCGGCGTCAAGCGCGTGCACGCGTTGACGCTTTCCGAAGACGCTGAATCTTTCCTGAGGGAAAAGGGCGTGCAGACGTCGTGCGACGAGAAGACGCCCAAGATCCTGAACCGCGACAAAACGGGCCCGTGTCCCATGGAAGAGGCCGTTTCCGGCCTGTCGGACGTGGAGAAGATGGTCGACGCGGTCGCGAAGAAGTCGGCGGAACTGGCCGCCGCGCCACGCTGAATGGAGCTGATCGGCACATGAAACGTTTGACCTGCCAGGTTTTGGCGATTGCCACGTTCGCTGTTTCGTGTCTTGTTTGCGCGGCGCCGGTGGCGTTGAAGCCCGGCGACCAGACGGATCCTTCCGCCGGCAAGCCCGCCGCCACGTCCACGCCGCGCGGGTACGAGCCCGCCGAAGAGTTCCGCGTGCCGTACGTGTCCACCTACTACGTGCAGCCGATCGTCACTTCGTCCGTGCCGGCGTCGATCAAGTTCTACGTCACCGACTGGGACCAGAGCGAAATCCGCCACGGCGACGATTCGTGGCGCTTCACGGCGCACGTGCGGCTGGTGCGTTCCGAGCCGACGCCGCTTCCCGCGTTCTCGCCATCCAAGAAGGGCGTGAAGAAGACGGCGTCCAAAACCAAGAAGCTTCCGAAGCCGAAACCGGCGAAGAAGTCGAAGAAACAGGCCAAGGGCGGCGCCAACGAGAAGACCGTCGCCGATTTGTCCGCGGGCGACAACGAAATCGACCTCGGAACGCTTTCGCCCGGCGACTACGACGTTTGCCTCTGGTGCACGGACCAGAAGGGCCGCGAATCGCACCGCGTGTGGCAGCAGTTCCGCGTGCGCGACGCCGCCGAACTGGAAATCACCGCCGAGCGGACGTACGCGATGACGGAAAAGGACCTCGAGACGTACAAGATCAAGAACGACGACCACCGCGAACGGCTCGCGCCTTCCGGCGGCGCCGCGCCGAAGCCGGCGGATCCCAAGCAGCCCGGCTACGTGGTGAGCTATCCCTCCAACGGCAGCGGCATCCCCGTGACGGCCGCGTTCGAGCAGCGCGTCGTCAAGTACGACCCCGGCTACGACAAGGACGCCGTGGAGGCCGAGGCGCTGCAGACCACGAAGGGCCTGGACGAATTCCTCGCGGACAAGGCCGCGGAGGGCTACCGCAAGGTGGTGCTGCTGCCGGGCACCTACCGCCTTAGCGCCAAGGCGTTCATTTCCATGCCGGACTACCTCACCGTGGACATGAACGGCGCCACCTTCAAGGAAAACGGCTTCACGGGCTGCCACGCGACGATGGTGCGCTTCGAGAGCACGGACGACGCCCACCTCGTGAACGGCACGATCGCCGGCGACTACTGGGAACACGACTACGAGCATTCGGAGCACAAGAGCGAATGGCCGATGGGCGTTTCCATCGACGGCGAATGCCGGTATTCTGGCATCGAGAACTTGAAGATCGTGGACGTCACGGGGTACGGCGGCGGCAACGGCGTCGCCAGCGACCGCCGCGGCGGCATGGCGCGGTATTCGCGCCCCGTGAAGTTCACGGAACCCGGCGAGCTCGACCGCAAAACCGGCAAGGTGAACCGTTCGGTGAAGGGGCGCGTCACGAGCGATTTCATCGACGTCACCGGCAAGGACTGCGGCAACTGGGTGCAGCTGTGCAAATTCCTCGGCTACCAGGGGCGCTCGTTCCGCGAATGGTGCGTGACGGTGTGCTTCTATTCCGTCGGCAAGCGTCTCGTGGGGGCGGAGACGGCCTGGCAGTACCGCAAGATCCGCATCCCCGACGAAGCCACGTACCTGCGCGTGAGCGTCGACTGCCCCAACGTGCTCGAGGCGAACAAGGCGGAGTTCACCGCGAGCGACTTCCGCATGCCGTACAACTGCACGGTGGCGAACTGCAATTTCACGCACGTGCGCTGCGTGGGCTACGCCGCGAGCGCGATGCGCAATTTCCGGTTCAAGGACAACGCGTTCATCCGGTGCGGCGAGGCTCTGGCGATGAGCTCGTTCGACGCGGAGGACGGTTGGGACATGATGCAGGACACGTACATGGACGGCAACAAGTTCTGGGCGAGCCCGTTCCAGACGGACATCGTCACCTGCTGCGGCCACAACTTCGTGTTCGAGCGCAACGTGGGCCGCATCTACATGTGGGAGCGCACGTTCGGCTCCGTGGCGCGCAACAACTCCGGCATCAACGGCGTGTTCCGCTGCGGTTCGCGCCGGAGCAGCGGCTACGCGCGCGCCACGGACACGAACGACTGGCCGTACGGCCTCGAACTCGGCGTGGGCGGCAAAACGTACGCGGACTGGGACTTCGCGATGCGCGGGCTCAAGTTCGGCCCCGGCAAGAAGCTGCGCGCCCCGGTCACGGTGGGCGTGATGGGGCGCCTGGTGGACTGCACGTTCCAGGACATGGCGGTGGGGCACGCGCGGCTCACGAAGTGCCGCATGAAAAACTGCGTCGGGCGCCAGCCGCGCGGCGGCGAATGGGACGGTTGCGAGATGCACAACATGACGTTCACCGGTTCGGGCGGCGAAAATTCCTACGTGAACTGCAAGTTCGTGAAGTGCTCGCTCAAGCACGTGTTTTCGGGCAAGATGACGCTCAGGAACTGCACGTTCAAGAAGTGCGCCTTCGAGAACTGCGAGAAGGCGGCGTTCGATTTCGTGGACTGCACGTTCGACGAAACCGAATTGCCGAAGGAATGACGCCATCCGCATCCATCGCCATTCACGGTCGGCGATTCGGAATTTGGCGGCGGGAACGCATTGATACGGCAGATCAAGCGGTTTGGAGGCCTTGGACCTCCGGTTCGAGCGTCACGCCGAAGCGATCGAGGACGCGCGCCGCCATCAGTCGCGCGAGCGCGAGGAAGTCGGACGCCGGGGCCCCGGGGGCCAAGACGATCACGTTGGCGTGTTCTTCCCACACGCGGGCGCCGCCGACGCGCAGCGTCTTGGCTCCAGCTTCTTCGAGCAGGCGTCCCGCGAAGTCGCCGGGCGGATTCTTGAACACGCTGCCTTTGGTGCCCGGCGGGAATTTTTTCCGCTTCGCCAAATAGTCCGCCGCCGAGCCGTCGGCGCGTGCGGCGGCGAGTTTCGCCTCGTCGAATTCGACGTCCTGGATTTCCCCGACGACGTCCGAATGCCGGTAGGCGAATCCGCAATCCGCCGCCGCGCGCCAGACGCCGTCCACCTTCACGCGCCGGATCACTTCGGAAACGGAATGGCCGAAGGCGCCGGCGTTCATCTTCGTCCATCCGCCGATGGTTCCTGGAACTCCCGCCATCCAGGGAATGCCCAGACTCGCGCCCGGCCGGCCGGCGGGGCCGTCCGTCTTCACGTAGATTTCGTCCGTCGCCAAATCGGAGCGCCAGGTGTTCGTGCCCGCGCCGACGTAGACGATCTTGCCCGAATCGCCGCCCTCGCTTTCCATGTCGCGCAGTACGCGCGGAACGAGTCCGATGACGTCCCCGGCGCCGAGCAGAATCACCAAATCGCCGTCCCGGCGCGTGAGGAACGCATGGCGCCAGGCCTCGAGCGGATTGCGCGCGAGCTTGACCATGCTCGACGCGGAACCGGATTGCGTTTCACCGTCGCGGAGCGCTTTGTAGAGGTCGGCCGCGTCGCCGCCCAAAAGCGGCTTTTCGAACGCGGCGTAGACGGGCAGCAACACCAGTTCGTCCACCGTTTTCAACACCGCCGCAAAATCGTCCTTCAGCGCCTTCGTGCGCGAATGGCGGTGGGGCTGGAACAGGACGCGCAAACGTTTCGGCTTGAGCGAGCGCGCCATTTCCACGGCGCAGGCGATTTCACGCGGATGGTGAGCGTAGTCCGCGATTACGGAAAACGCCGCGGCGCCCGGTTCGCCGACGGGCGGCCAAATGCGCTGGAAACGGCGGTCCGGCAGGTCGGCGAGCGCCTTCGGGAGCGCGGCGCGGATCGCGTCCTCCGCGAATCCGAGCTCCCGGCAGACGGCGATGGCGCAAAGGGCGTTCCGCACGTTGTGCGCGCCCAGGACGAGCCGCCCGAGTTCCGGCCAGGCGCCGTCCGCGAGCGTCTCCGCGCGGATCACCGTTTCCGCCTGCGCGGCCGCCCGGTCGTAGCACGCCAGATAGTCGGCGTGGGTTTTGAAATGGTCGGCGTGGTCGTAATCCAGCGACGTGATCACGAGAATCCTGGCCCGGTAGAGCGCGAGCGTGCCGTCCGATTCGTCCGCCTCCACGACGAACGGCCCCCGGCCGACGCCGGCGACTGGGTCGGACCCCGCTTCGCCGCCGATGCACCAGGAAGGGTCCGCGCCAAGCAGGCGCAGCAGACGCGCGGTGTAGGTGGCGGTGGTCGTCTTTCCGTGGGTGCCGCAGATGGCGACGCCGCACGCGGCGGCGTTGAAAAGTTCGGCGAGCGCTTCGCCGCGGAAGCTCACCGCGACGCCGTTCGCCGCGCGCGCGGCGACGAGTTCGGGCGCCGTTTCGGGAACGGCCGGCGTCACCACCAGGCGTTCGACTCCGGCCGCCACGTGGGCGGCGTCGTGCCCCGTGGCGACGGGGATGCCGTTCGCTTCGAGCCAACGGGTGCGCGGAGAAGCGCACTTGTCGCAGCCGGTCACGGCGTGGCCGGCTTTCTTCAAAAGAAAAGCGACGCCGGCCATGCCGACGCCGCCTATGCCCATGAAGTGGCAGTTCACTCAGCCCTCGGCTTCGAGCGCGGCGTCCACTTCGTCGGTCGTTTCCATGTTCGTGTAGACGTCTTGCGTGTCTTCGAGATCTTCGAGCATGTCGACGAACTTGTTGATCGCCTTGGCGGCGGCCACGTCGCTCACGGGCGCGGTCATGTTCGGAACGAGGCCAACGCTGGAGTTCTCTTCGTCGATCGCGATGCCGGCGGCCTTGACGGCTTCGGACACGGTGGCGAAATCGGCGGGCTGGCACTTGACGGTGAAGCCGCCGTCCTCGGAGACGACGTCTTCCGCGCCGGCTTCGAGCGCGACTTCCATCACCTTGTCTTCGTCGACGCCGTCGGCCGCGGGAATCATGATCTGGCCGAGCTTGTCGAAGAGGCGCGACGCGGAACCGGGCTTCGCCAGCTCGATGCCGTTCTTCTTGAACACGTTGCTGACTTCGGCGGCCGCGCGGTTCTTGTTGTCCGTGAGGACCGTGCAGACGATCGCGACGCCGCCCTTGATGCCTTCGTACTGGGCGTCGACGAGCGCCGCGGACTCGAGCTCGCCCGTGCCTTTCTTGATGGCGCGGTCGATGTTGTCGTTGGGCATCTGCGCCGCCTTCGCCTTGGCGATGAGCGTGCGGAGGGTGGGGTTGGTGTTCGGATCGCCGCCCTTGGCCTTCACGACAATGGTGATTTCCTTGCCGAGCTTGGAAAAGATTTTGCCTTTCTTGGCATCCGCCGCGCCTTTCGCGCGCTTGATTGTCGCCCAGTGGCTGTGACCTGACATTTCGAACTACTCCTTTTGATTTGAAAGATGGCGCATTGTATCAAAAAACATGGTGAAACGCAAGGGGGGCTGTGCTATAATGGGCCCATGAAAAACGCACTTCTTTTCGCCGCCGCCGGTTTCTGCCTGGCGGGATCCGCCGCCGACGACGCCTGGCCGTTCGCCATTTTGCGCAGCTACGGGAGCCATGCGTCCAATCCGCG